>JBILAW010000108.1:0-5799 GCA_044354025.1 Sediminibacterium sp. | reverse complement strand
TCGAAAAAAAATGGCAAACGAGCTGGAAAAATCAGAAAGCATATCAGGTTTCCAATCAAAGCAATAAGCCAAAATGTTATGTCTTAGATATGTTTCCTTATCCAAGTGGGGCAGGCTTGCATGTGGGTCATCCTTTAGGCTATATCGCTTCTGATATTTACAGTAGGTATAAAAGATTAAAAGGATTCAATGTATTACACCCAATGGGATACGATGCTTTTGGATTACCTGCAGAACAATATGCCCTGGAGCACGGGGTCCATCCTTCAAAAAGTACCCACAATAACATTGATAATTTTAGAAGTCAATTAGACAATATTGGATTTTGTTATGATTGGGATAGAGAAGTAAGAACCTGCGATGCCACTTACTATAAATGGACGCAGTGGATTTTCTTACAATTGTTCAATAGTTATTTTGATCGTGCATTGAACAAGGCCAATCCAATTACAGCATTGGTGGCGGCATTTGAAAAGGAAGGTAATCTGCATCATGTTTGTCCAGCGGATCCTAATTTAAATTTTACTGCAGCGCAATGGAGTAGTTGGGATGAAAAAGCGCAACAAGATGTGCTAATGCAATATCGATTGGCTTTTTGTGGCATTGGTGAAGTGAATTGGTGCGCAGCATTGGGCACTGTCTTAGCCAATGACGAAGTGATTAATGGATTTAGTGAAAGAGGAGGGCATCCGGTTGAAAAAAAGAAATTACGTCAATGGTATTTGCGCATCACGGAATATGCAGATCGATTATTAGCCGGATTAGACACCATCCAATTTAGTGATGCAATGAAAGAAATGCAATCCAATTGGATAGGTAAAAGTTATGGTGCGGAAATTGATTTTAAAGTAGCAGATCATACAGCAATGGTCACTGTATATACCACAAGGCCTGATACCGTATTTGGGGTAGACTTTTTAGTGGTCGCGCCAGAACATGCTTTGATACAAGAAATTATACCTGCAACGCATCAACAAGAGGTGAACGAGTATATCGCTTATGTAAAAAGCAGAAGCGAAAGAGAGCGTATTGCAGAGAAAAAAATTACAGGCTGTTTTACAGGCGCCTATGTAGTGAATCCATTCAACCAACAACGCATCCCAATTTGGATTTCTGAATACGTACTTGCTGGATATGGAACTGGCGCTATCATGGCCGTGCCTTGTGGGGATGATCGTGATTTTAAATTTGCACAACATTTTAATATACCTATTACCAATATCATTGGAGCTGCTTATGACGGCAGTGCTGCCAATCCAACCAAGGAAGGCATTTTAAGCAATAGTGATTTTTTAAATGGAATGATTCAAAAAGACGCCATTGCTGTAGTGAATGAAAAATTAGAAGCAATGGGTATTGGAAAAAAGAAAGTCAATTTCCGTATGCGTGATGCTGCATTTAGTAGACAACGCTATTGGGGAGAGCCATTCCCAATACAATGGAAAAATGGCATTGCTTATCCTTTATCAGAAAGCGAGTTGCCATTATTATTGCCAACTGTCGAAAATTATGGACCTGGTCCAGACGGAGAAGGGCCACTAGCCAATATCGAAGATTGGAAAGCAAATCATTATGAAACCAATACCATGCCTGGCTTTGCCGGGAGTAGTTGGTATTTTTTAAGGTATATGGATCCACATAATACCAGTGCATTTTGTGATCGAAAAGTGAGTGATTATTGGGGTCAGGTAGATTTATATATTGGTGGAACCGAACATGCGGTAGGACATTTATTGTATAGTAGAATGTGGACCAAGGCCTTATATGATTTAGGACATATTGGTTTTGACGAACCCTTTAAAAAATTATTGAATCAAGGAATGATTCAAGGAAGTTCTCGTTTTGTATACCGTAAAAGGGGGACTCAAATTTTTGTTTCTGCTGGATTGGCTAAGACCATGGAAGTAGATCAATTGCACGTGGATGTGAATATTGTAGATGGGATTGTATTGGATACCGAAGCATTTAAAAAATGGAAACCCGATTATGCCAATGCCAGTTTTGAATTAGAAGATGGAAAGTACAATTGTGGTTTGGAAGTAGAAAAAATGTCTAAGTCTAAATTCAACACGGTGAATCCAGATGTACTTGTAGATAAATATGGCGCAGATACTTTTAGAATGTATGAAATGTTTTTGGGACCGGTAGAACAAAGTAAGCCATGGGATACCAAAGGCATAGAAGGGGTACACCGTTTCTTGAAAAAATTGTGGAGGTTGTTTTATGACGAAATGAAAGGTCAAATGTGGGTAGATGTCAAAGCAACGCCAGCAGAATTAAAAGTGCTGCATAAAACAATTAAAAAAATTGAAGAAGATACTGAGCGACATAGTTACAATACTGCGGTGAGTGGTTTTATGATTTGTGTGAATGAATTGTTTGATCTGGGTTGTCATAAAAAAGAAGTCTTAGCGCAGGTGCTTGTTTTATTGGCGCCCTATGCACCTCATATTAGCGAGGAACTTTGGTCTTTAATTGGCCAGGATGGTTTAGTGATGGATGCGCCGTTCCCAATCTTTGATGCGCAGTATGTTACGGAGACTTCTAAGGAGTATCCAGTGAGTATCAATGGTAAAGTCAGAGCCAATATTGCGATTGACTTAGATGCAACAGAAGCACAGGTGCAGGCAATTGTGCTAAATAATGAATTGATTCAAAAATGGATAGAAGAAAAACCAATAAAAAAACTCATATTCGTAAAAGGTAAAATGATCAATGTGGTGATTTAGCATAAAATTAAATACTATGAAAAAAACAATCTTATTTGCAGTCGTTTTCAGTTTGCTCTCTTTTTCAGGGATAGCACAAATGCCTCAAAGTGGTTTACCACGTTTTATACGCTGGGTAGACAACAATCAATTTGTATTGAACACTAAAAGAGGAGAGGATGCTGCTCCAAAAAATTATGTGTACAATCTAACTACAAAGCAATACAGTATTGCGCCAGCAGATGTGGTGCCAACTGAAAAAATGGTGTACCTTAAAAAAGGGGATGTCTTTTTAAAAGAAAATGGAACAGAGACGCAATTGACTTTTGACGCCATGGAAGAAAAAAATCCCACTTTATCTCCTGATGGAAATTATGTAGGGTATTCTAAGAACAATAATTTATACACTTTATCCTTAGCGACTAAAAAGGAAGTAGCGATTACCAATGATGGTGCTACAGGTATCTTAAACGGTTTCGCTAGCTGGGTGTATTTTGAAGAGATATTTGGTCGTTCAACACAGTACCGTGCTTTCTGGTGGAGTCCAGACAGCAAGTATATTTCTTTTATGCGTTTTGATGAGCGAAAAGTACCTATGTTTCCTATTTACAATAGTGAAGGGCAGCATGGCTTTGTAGAAGAGACAAGGTATCCAAAAGCCGGTGATCAAAATCCAACAGTAAAAATTGGATGGACAACACCAGATGGTGGAACGATTACATGGGCTGATTTCAATGAAGCAGAGGATCAATATTTTGGATGGCCTATTTGGAATCCAAATAACAATGCGATGTGGTTGAGCTGGATGGATCGTGGTCAAAACAACCTTAAAATTTATGAGTTGAATATGACCACAGGTGCAAAAAAACCTGTGTACACAGAATACCAAAAAACATGGATCGATCTAGAAGATAGAAACGGAGGTAGAATTAATTTTATTCCAAACAATAAAGGATACATCGCGCAGGCGGATGCAAGTGGATGGAATCAATTGTATATGTATGACATGGAAGGTAAATTGCAATATCCTATTACCAATGGTAAGTTTACCATTTTAGGTATTCGTCAGATTGATGAAAAAAATAAGACCATTTATTTTACAGCAAGAGGTATTGAAAGTAGTGCTAGAATTGATTTATACTCCATTGGATTTGATGGTAAGAATCAAAAAAGATTAACAGTAGGAGATGTGAACAATGCACAAGTGTATTTAGCGCCTGATGCAAAAAACTTTGTAACGGTGTATAGCAATATACAAACACCAACGACAATAGCTTTGATCAACGCGCAAAAGAAAACTGTAGAACTGTTAGGTACAGCAACACCAGCTAATTTTGATGCGACTAAATTGGCTAAAACAGAATTGATTCGTATTAAGAGCGCCGATGGTTTATTTGAATTACCAGCCTTGGTGACTTGGCCTAAAAATATGGATCCAAATAAAAAGTATCCATTGTTGGTGAGTATTTATGGTGGACCAAATGCAGGTACAGTGATGGATAGCTGGTCTTCTAATCCAACTAAAGAAGCATGGGCACAAGAAGGTTTAATTCAGGTGGCATTTGATCATAGAGCGAGTGGACATTTTGGAAAAGAAGGCGTTAATTATATGTACCGTGACTTGGGCCATTGGGAATTGGAGGATTATATGACGATGGCAAAATGGTTTATCGCCAATGGTCAAGCAGATCCTACGAAAATTGCGATGATTGGATTTAGTTATGGTGGTTATATGAGTACTTATGCATTGACTTATGGTGCATCTGTATTCACACATGCTATGGCAGGTGGGAGTGTAACAGCTTGGGAATTATATGACTCTCATTATACAGAACGTTTTATGGATACGCCAGCAGAGAATCCAGAAGGATATAAGTCTAGTAATGTGATGACGCATCTTAAAAACTTTAAAGGCGTATTGCAATTGGTGCATGGCACAATGGATGACAATGTGCATATGCAAAATTCTATTCAATTATTGAGTGCATTGCAAGAGCAAGGTAAAGCAGTTGAATTCATGTTGTATCCTGGAGGCCGTCATGGTTGGGGTGGTGCAAAAGGCAAGCATTTTACGGATTTGAAAAATCAATTTATTTACAAACACTTATTGGAAAAGGCAATGCCTGCTTCAAAATAATACAAGCAATGTCAAACCCAAACTTGGACAGGCCTTTTCAAAATATACCAGCACAGGATAGAGAATTTGAGAATACAATTCGTCCTGCTGTCATGGATGCTTTTGCGGGTCAGCCACAGTTAATTGAAAATATTAGCATTTTTATTAAGGCTGCAAAGCTAAGGGGAGAGGCATTGGACCATATTTTATTTCATGGACCTCCGGGTTTAGGTAAAACAACATTGAGCAGGATCGTGGCCAATGAAATGGGTGTGCAGATTAAGGAAACCTCGGGTCCTGTCATTGAAAAGCCAAGTGATTTAGCAGGTTTATTAACCAGCTTAGAACCCAACGATGTCTTATTTATTGACGAGATTCATCGATTGAGTACCGTGGTAGAAGAGTATTTGTATGCAGCGATGGAAGATTACAAGATTGACATTTTAATTGATAGTGGCCCCAATGCAAGATCAGTGCAGATTAATTTAAATCCATTTACATTGGTTGGTGCCACCACTCGAAGTGGATTACTAACAGCGCCTTTGTTATCTCGTTTTGGAATTAAATCAAGATTGGAATATTATCCTGCACCTGTTTTGCAAAAAATTATTGAAAGAAGTGCAGGCATCCTAGAGGTCAAAGTAGATTCAAGTGCAGCAGCTGAGATCGCAAGAAGAAGTAGAGGAACACCAAGAATTGCCAATGGCTTATTAAGAAGGGTAAGAGACTTTGCGCAAGTCTTAAACGATGGCATTGTTGATTTAGGCATCACTCAGCATGCATTGAAAGCATTGAATGTAGATGAGCATGGGTTGGATGAAATGGACAATCGTATCTTACTTGCCATTATAGAAAAATTCAAAGGAGGTCCTGTTGGGATTAGCACTATTGCAACTGCAGTAGGCGAGGAATCGGGCACGATTGAAGAAGTTTATGAGCCATTCTTAATTCAAGAAGGGTTCTTGCAAAGAACAC
>JBILAW010000015.1:0-19123 GCA_044354025.1 Sediminibacterium sp. | reverse complement strand
CGGTGGGCATGGTATTGCGATAAACCACTGCAATTTTACCCCCTAAGCTATCCTCCACATTAAACTTTAATAAATTCGGGTCTTTTACTGGATCGTATTGAACGGGCACAGATTTGTCCATTTTTACGATCAAATTCACATATTTACCTTCTTTTTGCTTTGCAGAAGCCACTGTCTCGTAGCTACTTAAATCGCCTGTATAGCTTATTAACACTACAATTGCGGCCGCAATCATGACCAATAAAATAAGATGTGTTTTCTTCATACCGCAAAGTTAACCAAATGGCCTTAAATTGCACCAAATTTTACGCATCTCATAAATTTCAATTATGCGCCTTTTTGACTATATCATTGTTTGCAAAAGTCCCGATTTTAAAAACGTAGACAGAATCAGCCAATTGATGCTGTTCATCACCCTTATGGCGCTTTCCTATTCGCTATATGCAGGTTTATACCCTAGTCCTGCCCTATTAATTGCGATCATGACTTCGGTGGCTAGTTGGTGGATTTTTTGCGTCTATCAAAAAATTAAAGGAGGTGCACCCTATTACCGTTTAGGTTTGGTATTTGCTTCTTGGGGATGGTTTTTACTACCTAACGCTTTATTAATTGCTGGCGTATACTTAATCGCAGCCTTATTTGAGCGTCAAGTGAAATTCCCTTATGAAATAGCTGTAGACCCTGCTGGTGTCTTAGTGAACACCTTTCCAAAAAAATTGTATCCATGGGCAGAAATCAACAATATGCTGATTAAAGACGATTATATTACAATCGATTTCAAGAACAATAAATTGATTCAAAAACAGATCAATGAACCAGTGACTGAAGTAATCAAAAACGAATTCAATGCTTTTTGCGCGGAGCATCTAGCTAAAAACAACTAATTATGGCATTAACAGAGTCCCCTTATTTATTGTACTCGGACGGCGAAGGCAACATCTTTGAAGATGAGACCTTATATGTGGTGGGCAGGGCTGGATGGGACGCTTATCCCATTCCAGAGGAAGATTGGATCCCCTTACCAGAAGGTGGAAGCTTGTATGAATTACCTGGTAGAAGAGGCATTGGCATTGATGTAGACAGTGGTGAAATGCGTTTATGTGAAAAAGGATGGGCAGTCGCTGCTTTCATCCCCCCTGCGCATACTGGATTGTATATCGCAGCTTATGAGTCTTTACCTGAAGCCCCATTGTTACCCTTATTTTGTTATACCGCTGTGGGTTGGTTAGATGGTATAAATTATGTGCCTGCTGTTAGAATCGAACAAGATATTCGCCAGGATTGTGAAGGCTATGATCAAGAAACAATTGAGTATGGCACAGCACATTTATTAAAAACATATGGCGAGAATAGATTGGTACAACACCTGATGCAAAACTGTTGTATGACTTATCATTGTCCTGCTGCAAGAAATTTAGCCATGGGAAGATGGGAATGTCCCATTCCTATTTCACCAGCATGTAATGCCAATTGCATTGGATGTATTTCATTCCAACCAATCGAGGAAGAAATTGTTTCTAACCAAGAACGTTTATCCTTTAAACCTACTGCAGCCGAAGTGGTAGAATATACAGTACCCCATTTGATGTCTGCCCCTTTTCCAATTGTAAGTTTTGGACAAGGTTGCGAGGGTGAGCCATTATTAATGTGGGAGACCATCAAAGAAGCGATTATTGAAATTAGAAAGCATACGGACAAAGGCAGTATCAATATTAATTCAAATGGCTCTAATCCAAAAGCAGTTGCCGAATTGGCTGCTGTTGGTTTGGATAGTTTAAGAGTCAGCACCAATTCTGCCAGACCTGATATTTACAATGCTTATTACCGCCCAAACAATTATACGTTCCAAGATATAGTTGAAAGTTTAAAAGCGATGACTGCTGCAGGTAAGTGGACCAGTATCAATTATTTTGTTTTCCCTGGCATGACCGATACGGTGGCAGAATATGAAGCACTAAGACAATTGATTAAAGACACCGGACTAAAAATGATTCAATGGCGTAATTTCAATATCGACCCAGATTGGTATCTTGGAAAAATTGGCGTGACCGAACCAGGTGAGATCATGGGTGTGAAACAAATGATGGAATTAATTAGAGAAGAATTTCCTGATTTAAAATTTGGTTATTTTAATCCTCCTATAGAAAGAATCAAAGGAGATTTCACCACTGAATTTGCACATCATTAATGTAAAGCAATTTTGAAAAGACACTATAACAAACAAGTTCAATTTGGAACCTTACTGGCTATCATTGCTTGTGTCATCTGGTCAGGTAATTTTATTGTTTCTAGGTATTCAATTCAATTGGCTGGCCCTATTAGTCTTGCATTTTTTAGATGGTCGATTGCCACTATTACCATGCTCCCCTTTGCGATCCAAAATTTTAAAAAAGAAAAGCAATTATTCAAAGCCAATTTTAGTTATTTTTTCTGGATGGCACTGGTAGGTGTTGCCTTATACAACACAATGATTTACCAAGCTGGTCATTCAACGACTGCTATCAATATGGCATTATTTGGTTCAATTATTCATCCTATTGTGGCCACATTACTTGCAGCTTGGATTGTACAAGAAAAATTGAATTGGAAAAGTATCACAGGCATTGTTTTAGGCATTATTGGTATCCTCGTTTTATTAAGTAAAGGTGACCTCAATACTTTATTGCATTTTAAAATTACAACAGGTGATTTATGGATGATTGGTGCTGGATTATGCTTTGGTAGTTACAATGTTTTTGTTCGTAAAAAACCAATAGGCATTTCAAATAATAGTTTTCTACTTGTGCTTTTTGCAATTGGTACTATTTTATTATGTCCATTTGCAATTTATGAAATGAATTATATTCAACCTGTTCATTTTAACAAACAGCTTTTGTTCATTGTATTATATTTAGGAATTGGCAACTCCACTATTGCGTATTTGTTATGGAATAAAGCCATACACACACTAGGATCAGCAAAGACGGCCTTGTTTGGCACTTTAATCCCCTTCCTAAGTTCCATTGAAGCACTGTTTATTTTGAATGAACAATTCAATATTTTTCAAATCATTAGTGGTGGAATCATTATTTGTGGAATCGTGATCAACACCTGGCCTTCAAAAATAAAACATGGAACTTAGTACGATTCTGTTTTTATGCTTGATTGCCTTTTTAGCAGGCTATGTAGATGCGGTGGTAGGCGGTGGTGGCTTGATACAAGTTCCTGCAGGGTTGATTATGATGCCGACGCAAGCAGTATCAACAGTCATTGGCACACTTAAAGTACCTTCTTTCATTGGGACCTGTTTTGCAACCTATCAATATTTACAAAGGGTTAAAATTCCATTTTTAAGAATACTCCTATTTACCAGCATCGCATTTACAGCAGCTTTTTCTGGTTCTTTATTACTAACTACAATGAGTAGTCAGTTTATGAAACCAGTCATCTTTTTTGTGTTACTTGCCTTAGCGATTTACACATTTACTAAAAAAGACCTTGGACAATCCGTGCAGAAGGATGACATTCAATTTCCGATGCTAAAAGGCATCCTAATTTGCCTAGTCATTGGTTTTTATGATGGATTTATTGGACCTGGCGCAGGAAGTTTATTTGTATTGGCTTTTATTGCAATTTTAGGATATGATTTTATGCAAGCAAGTGCGCATGCGAAAATCGTGAACCTCTCTACCAACCTTGGCTCATTGATCTTATTTATAGGCAAGGGCGTAATTCTTTGGCCGGTGGCTATCCCCATGTCTATATGTAATGCCACTGGTGGATTTTTTGGTTCTAGAATGGCTTTAAAGAAGGGCAACCAGTTTATTCGTAAAATTTTCTTAATTGTGATTGTAGCCACCTTGTTAAGATTGGGATATGACGTTTTTTTGCATTAATTTTAAACTATGCAATTGAGTTTTGAACAAGAAAAGAATATTAAAGCTGCTGTCTATACTGGACTGATCTGTCTAGGACTTTCACTGATCTTTTTTGTTTCAAAATTTCAGGAACCTGCCCCTACAGTGGCTCCGCCATTGTCTGAATATATGGAGGTGAACTTAGGGAATAGCAATACTGGTGCTGGGGAGATTCCTCCTAAGAGTAAAGCAGCGCCTGCTCCTGAAAAAGGGTCTACTAAATCAAAAGCAGCATCTAGCGAAGCTTCAAAAATAAATGCAGTCTCCAATGATGCAAATGACGAAGCCATTCGTTCTGGCAAAGTAAAAAATACCAAAAAAAATAATCCAGTGCCTATCCCTGCAAAGCCTAAAGCTTTAATGGGAAAATATGCGGGCGGAAACGGGGCTGGTGGAAATAATCAAGACAGTTATAATAATGTGAAAGACCAAGGCATTGCTGGAGGCAAAGGAGATCAAGGCGTTGAGAATGGCTCTATCAATGGGAAAGCCTATACCGGCAATGGTGGACCACTGGTAACAAAAGGTGACCGAAGGGTTACAAAATCCTATTCCTTCAAAGGCGATGTGGCTCCTGCAACCATCTATGCAGAGATCGAAGTCAATCCAAATGGTGTGGGAAGGTTTATTCAAATTACAAGAGGCTCTTCCTCCAATGACTCAAAATACAAAAGCGCAATTAAAGAATACTTAACAAAAATTAGTTTCAATTCGGCTGATCATAGTTCTACAGTAACTGTGAAATTCAAATTCGATCTCCAATAAGCCAACCAATTGCTATGCGGTATCAAGAAACGATTGACTATTTATACACTAGACTCCCTATGTTTAGTAGGATTGGCGCTGCTGCAATCAAACCGAATTTAGACAATACCATTGCTATTTGTAAATTTCTTGGACATCCAGAAAAAAAGATTAAAACCATTCATATTGCAGGCACCAATGGTAAAGGTTCCACCAGTCATATGCTTGCTTCCATTTTTCAAGAAGCGGGATATAAAACCGGATTGTACACTTCGCCTCATTTATATGATTTTAGAGAGCGTATCAAAGTCAATGGACAAATGTGTAGTCAAGATTTTGTAATTGACTTTACCAATAAAATAAAACCTTGTATTGAAAAAATAGAGCCCTCTTTTTTTGAAATAACTGTGGGCATGGCCTTCGATTATTTTGTACAAGAAAAAGTAGACATCGCCATCATTGAAACAGGCTTAGGTGGTAGATTGGATAGCACAAATGTGATTGAACCAGAACTGTCCATTATTACCAATATTGGATTTGACCATATGGCGCTACTCGGAAATACTTTAGAAGCCATTGCATCTGAAAAAGCTGGCATCATTAAAAATGCTACCCCTGTTGTGATAGGCGCATTAGATCCTGAAACAAAAAAAGTTTTCGAAGACAAGGCCAACCAAGAAAATGCAGCCATCTATTTTGCAGAAAATTTTATTGAATTTAAATCCTTTCAAAACAATTGGCAAAATGCTTTATTTGAATTCAACCAACCCCTGATTCATTTACTAGACGCGCCACTATTTCCAAAAAATTTCACCATTGAATGCGATCTTCCTGCAAAATACCAAGCTAAAAATTTAAAGGCAGTCTTAGTAGCTGCTCAATTACTTTCAACCATGGGCTGGAAGCTCACAGCGGGTAAAGTGATGAAAGCATTGTCACAGGTTAAAAAAAACAATGGCTTAATGGGCAGATGGGAATGCATTCAAGACAGGCCAAGAGTGATATTGGATGTAGCACATAACGAACATGGCGTGCATGCATTGTTAGAACAATTAGCCTCCTTGCAATATCATCAATTACATATTGTTACAGGAATGGTGAAGGATAAAGATGTACAATCAGTACTACAATTACTTCCAAAAAATGCATTGTATTATTTCACACAATCACATATTCCAAGGGCATTACCAGTGAATGAATTAGCAGATCAAGCAGCAGTCATTGGATTAAATGGACATTCGTACGAAGATGTCAATCTTGCATTAAAGGACGCCATAAAAAATGCCAACCATAATGATTTGATTCTTGTGATTGGCAGTGTATTTTTAGTCGCCGAAGTTGACAGAACTCATTTTTTATAAATTACCATCCATTATTTGCTCTTAAAGTGGTGATATGCGCCACATGATGTTTACCATGCCATGCGTATATTGCAAACAAATCCCAAAGACTTACTTCTGCGTTTTTGCCAGGATGAAATATTTTTCTTTGCCATTGCTCCTCCGTTAAACTCGCTAATAAATTAGCCCATCTTTCATGCAAGGCATGCAATAAGGTCATTGAATAATTAATAGGTGTATCCAGTGCATCTGCCATGGACACCCATTTATTTTCATCGTAGGCTTTGACAGTTGGTACTTCTTCGGTCAAGCCTAATTTAAATCTTACAAACGCATTCATATGACTGTCTGCAATATGATGCACTAGCTGTTGAACTGTCCATCCGCCTTCTCTGTAGGGCGTATCTAAATGCACTTGATCTAAATTCAATACGGCCATTTCGACATCAGTTGGTAAATGCCTCAATGCATTGATCCATTCTTTTTTAGTGGCTTCTGAATAAGGTTTCAATTCATACTTGCCAATGGGATATTTTGGGTCTGTTGTCATATTGTATTGTTTAATCTTCTCTTAATTGTTTTCCTGTCATATGGATAAAGACATCTTCTAAATTTGCCATCTTCAGTTCTTTTTCTTTTTCAAATCCACTTTCTACCAATTCATCTATCAATTGATTCGGTGAATTGATGCCAATGATTTTACCGCTATCAATAATCGCCACTCTATCACATAGCACTTCTGCTTCATCCATATAATGTGTTGTAATGATGACAGTGGTGCCATTGTTTCTAATTTCTTGAATCAAATCCCAAAGATTACGTCTTGCTTGAGGATCTAAACCTGTTGTAGGTTCATCTAAGAAAATGATTTTTGGTCGATTGATGAATGTGGTGGCAATTGAAAATCTTTGCTTCTGTCCCCCACTCAATTCCTTAAACTTGGATTTTGCTTTATCGACTAAATCTACTTTAGCCAATAATTCCATTGGATCCATCTCCATTTGATACAACCCAACAAATAATTGAATGAGTTCTGTTAAATTCAAATTAGGGTAAAATCCAGCAGTCTGTAATTGTACCCCAATGATTTTCTTGATGGCTTCTGGATCTGTGTCTAAATTCATCCCATCTACGATCACCGTCCCTCCAGACTTTTGCCTTAAGGTTTCGATAATTTCTAAAGTGGTAGATTTCCCAGCTCCATTTGGTCCTAACAAACCAAAGATCTCTCCTTTATATACCTCAAAACTAATGCCTTTAACTGCTTCAAAGTCGCCGTAGGACTTGGTTAAATCCTTGACTTGTATGATGGGTTCTTTCATGAATGCTTGTATTAAATCGTTCTTTAGCAAAAATAACCTAACTAACTTATATTTGCCCTATCAAAATCAGTAATATGAAGGTAGGTATTTTAGGCGGTGGACAACTAGGCAGGATGCTTTTACAGGCAGCAGCGAATTATGATCTAACCACCTATGTATTGGAAAAAGATCCAAACTGCCCAGCAGCGCATTTATGCCACCATTTTACAACTGGGGATATTTTAGATTACGATACGGTTTACCAATTTGGAAAACAAGTAGATGCCTTAACGATTGAGATTGAAGCTGTGAATGTGGATGCATTAACACAATTAGAAAAAGAGGGCGTTAAAATATATCCTACCCCATCAGCTATAAGAACGATCAAAAATAAAATTGCGCAAAAACAATTTTATGCTGACAACGAAATTCCTAGTTCTAATTTTGTCATCACAGATTCAGCCGAAGCGATCCGCCAACACTTAGGACTACTGCCTGCGGTACACAAATTAGCAGAGGGAGGATATGATGGCAAGGGCGTTCAAGTCATTGAAGATGAAAAAGCCATTGCATTGGGTTTTAACGCACCTGCTGTACTAGAAGAAAAAGTAAAAATTGTCAAAGAATTGGCATTGATCGTAGGGATGAATACTAAAGGTGAAACAGTCATCTTCCCTCCTGCCGAAATGGTTTTTGATCAAGTATATAATCTGTTAGACTACCAATTAAGTCCAGCAAAAATAGAAGAGAAACAACTTTGGAAAGCAGAAGCCATTGCAAGAAAAGTGGTTCAATCACTTAAGAGCCCAGGCCTTTTTGCGATTGAATTATTTGTTGACCAAAAAGGAGATATCCTTGTGAATGAAACTGCACCAAGAGTGCACAATAGTGGACACCATACCATTGAAGCCAATTATGCTAGTCAGTATGATATGTTATTAAGAATCATTTTAGATTATCCTTTAGGCAATCCTGCACCTATTTTGCCAAGTGCGATTGTGAATTTAATTGGAGCAGAAGGCTATAGTGGTGAAGTGATTTATGAAGGACTGGATGAAGTCATGAAAATGGAAAATGTGTTTGTACACCTTTATGGTAAAACCACCACAAAACCTGGCAGAAAAATGGGCCATGTGACCATCATGAGCAATGACTACATGGACTTAACGCATAAGGCAAATAAAATCAAACATACCCTAAAGGTCATTAGCAAATAGCTTCTTGCTTATTCACCACTTGTTAATGTTACTGGCTTTGCTACTACAATTTTTTTCTTAACAGCAAGACTTTTGAAATAACCAATACCTATAATGCTCTTTGTTTGTAAACCTGGTGATTTTTTGAGTGGCCCAAAAATTCGAATCTTATCATCATAAATTAAATCCAAACTATAGGTGGCTGAGAAGTTTTTATTGATCTTGAAAGTAAATAAATTAGTCATGTAAAAATTGATATTCTCAGGCTTATCATAATAATTGGAGAAAAAATCCGCACGACCTCTATAATTGATATTTGTAGCAATGACTTTACTATAGTTGACAGTAACAAATAAACCTGTTTCTCGCTTCACCATCGATCCTGAATCCACACCATATTTTCCAAGGTTCGATAAATTCTTATTTAAAACCAATGTGGTTCTTGACGTTAAAGGTGAGAAGAAGATGGAGAAATTATTGTCAGGCTTATAATCCAAACCAGCAGAAATAATCATATAGGCAGGCGCAAATAAGGAAGAGGTGAATGTGGCTTTTGTTCCACTAAAACTATAACCATCAAAAAGTTGAGAACGGAAATTAAACAAACCTGATAGATACCATTTACCCACTGTATCCATTTTATATCCATACTTACTGAGTAAATCCAATCGATCATCATTCTTCCTACCTCCTTGTGATGTGGATTGAACAAATCCAAGATTCACATCTATATTATTATCCCAACTTTGACGTTCTTTTTTATAAAGGGCGAAATAATTAAAATAGCTATTGATAGTCATATTAAAGTTATCACCCCCAGCTGCCCAATTGCTCAATGAACTTTGAGCCACATTTAAATTGTATAAACCACCCTGTTTCCAATTCCAATTAGCCGTATCGGTGTCTTTTTTAATATTCCTAGAAGTCTCCGATCTCAATTTTGCCACCACCAATTCTTGCGAATTTGCCCTATTCAAACAAAAAACAGTCAATAATAAAATGAATCCTTTGAGCATGCGCAAATTTTTATAAATATACACCCTACTCAATAATCGATTGATTAATAGCTTAATATAAAATTTATTGCAATATATCATGTCTTATTTTAATCATTTGTATATCAATGAATTAGGAATTTTGTCTGACAAGTTGACACATAAAAATATTTTGACTAAGTTTGCAGTTCAAAATTAGTGCATGGAATTGAATTTACTGATAGATAAAAACCAGGATGAAGCTAGACAAGGGGAAGCCTATGCTAGCCAAGCAAGTTCGGGTGTCTTTCAAAAGCACTTCTATGTAGAGAGTTATGGATGTGCAATGAACTTTGCTGACAGTGAAGTGGTTGCAGCTATCTTAGAAAAGAATGGTTTTGGAGGCACTAAAAATATTGAAATTGCGGATTTAATCTTGATCAATACCTGCTCTATTCGTGAAAAAGCTGAATTGACCATCCGCAAGCGATTGACTGAATTTAGAAGATTGAAACAAGCCAACCCAGGTGTGTTGATTGGCGTATTGGGTTGTATGGCAGAAAGATTGAAAGCCCAATTATTAGAAGAAGAAAAACTAGTAGACTTAGTCGTTGGGCCTGACGCCTATAGAACCCTACCCGATTTGATTGCCGAAGCTGGCACTGGACAAAAAGCAGTGAATGTGCTATTAAGTAGAGACGAAACTTATGGCGATATTGCACCCGTTAGATTAGACAACAATGGCATTAGTGCTTTTGTATCTATTATGCGTGGATGTAATAATATGTGTAGTTTCTGTGTGGTGCCATTCACAAGAGGTCGTGAGCGCAGTAGAGACGCCTTTTCTATTCTTGCAGAATGCAAAGATTTATTTGATAAAGGATTTAAAGAAGTAGTGCTATTAGGTCAAAATGTAGATAGCTATTATTGGAGCAATCCAGAAAATAATGCCACCACTACTTTCGCCATGTTATTAGAAGCAGTGGCACAAATTGATCCAAGCCTTCGCGTTCGTTTTAGCACTTCCCATCCAAAAGATATTACGGACGAAGTCTTACATACCATTGTCAAGTACGATAATATTTGCAAACACATCCACCTACCTGTTCAAAGTGGCAGTTCTAGGATCTTACAATTGATGAATAGAACCTATACCAGAGAATGGTATATGGCCAAGATTGACCGCATTCGTGCCTTATTACCAAACTGCAGTATTACATCAGATATCATTGCAGGATTTTGTACAGAAACCGAGGAGGATCATCAAAACACCCTTAGCCTCTTGCAATATGCCAATTACGATTTGAGTTACATGTATTTTTATTCTGAACGTCCCGGAACATTGGCTGAAAGAAGATATGAAGATGATATTGATCTAGTGACTAAAAAAAGAAGGTTACAAGAAATTGTAGACCTACAATGGACTTTATCCAATGAAAGTAATAAGCGAGATGTGGGTAGCCAATTTGAAGTTTTGATAGAAGGCAATAGTAAAAGGAACGAAGCAGAATGGATGGGAAGAAATAGTCAAAACAAAGTGGTTGTTTTTCCAAAAGGCAAATTCGATTATAAAAAAGGCGACTACGCACAAGTCAAGATTCATGATTTTACAAAAGGTACTTTATTAGGAGCAATCATTTAATTTATTCATACCATGGATTTACAATCATTAAAAAACAGATTCAGTATCATTGGCAATACGCCCTTACTGAATCATGCTTTAAATACTGCGGAGCAGGTTGCTGCAACAGATTTAACAGTACTTATTGTGGGAGAAAGTGGTGTAGGTAAAGAAGTTTTTTCACAGATCATTCATAGCCTATCCTCCAGAAAACACAATCCATTTATTGCTGTTAACTGTGGCGCGATTCCAGAAGGCACCATTGATTCGGAATTATTTGGACACGAAAAAGGTTCATTCACTGGTGCGGTGGATAGTCGCAAAGGCTATTTTGAAACTGTAAGTGGTGGTACTATTTTCTTAGATGAAATAGGTGAATTACCATTGGGTACACAGGCCAGATTGTTACGTGTGTTAGAAACGGGGGAATACATTCGCGTTGGTTCCTCTAAAGTGCAAAAAACAGATGTGCGTGTCATTGCTGCAACCAATAGAGAATTGATTGAATTCACAGAAAAAGGAAGATTTAGAGAAGACTTATATTATAGATTGAACACCGTGCCTATTCGTGTTCCTTCATTAAGAGACCGCAAGGAAGATATCCCCTTACTATTTAGAAAATTCGTGGTGGATTTTGCAGAAAAATATAAGACCAAACCCATTTATTTAGACGAAGAAGCAAAAGGATTATTAACGGCATATGGTTGGCCAGGTAATGTGCGTGAATTGAAAAATATAGCAGAACAAATTTCTGTGTTGAGTAAAAACGATCATATTGATGCGGCACAATTGAATAGCTTTTTACCAAAACATACAGCAAATAAAATGCCCATGGTCACTGGCAATACACCAGTTGGCGAATTTGCGAATGAGCGTGAAATTTTATATAAACTATTTTTTGACATGAAAAAAGATGTCAATGAATTAAAGAAAATGTTTTTAGAGATCCTACAGAACCCAAGTTTATCTGGACAAGCGGGGCACTTTACAAAAGAAGCCATCATCAATGAATTAAAGGAAGATATTGACCCATCCCATGCCCCAGTCTCCAATATGAGCATGCCAAGTAATGCAATGCAATTGCCGCATCACCAACCAGTCATCATTGACAATGACCTGCAGAACCATTATGAAATAGAAGAGTCATTAAATATCATGGATAAAGAAAAAGAACTAATTTTAAAGGCACTTAAAAAACATAGAGGGCGTCGTAAAGATGCTTCTACCGACCTTGGCATCAGCGAAAGAACATTGTACAGAAAAATTAAAGAATACGACATTGAAGAATAAACTATATATATTAAGTTGTATCAGCCTATGTATCCTACTAGCTTCATGTGGTGTCTATAGTTTTAAGGATGCAATGATCCCCGATAATGTAAAGACGGTTAAGATTGGATTTATTGACAACAGAGCAAGATATGTCAACCCGCAGTTAGCACCCCTATTGACGGATAAAATTTTGCAAAAAATAATTGGTCAAACCAAATTGACAAGAACCAATAGCGACGACGCACACTATCAAATTTTTGCGACTATTACGAACTACGATCCTTCACAAACTGTAGGTGTGAGTGGACAAGCAGCTGCAAGTAATAGACTAACTGTGACGGTGCATGTTGTGTTGAAAAAGACATTAGAAAATAAAGATCTTGAATTTGATGTATCCCGTAATTTTGATTTCTCAGCCAATTTGACTTTAAATCAAGCAGAGGGTCAATTAATGGATGAAATTATTCGTAGTATTACGGATGATATTTTTAATCAAATTTTTTCAAACTGGTAAAGCATGAGTGCATTAATGATCAACGATATAGTTAAACAATGGACAGGACATGCTTCATTAGAAGCCATCGAAACTGAAGCCCTTGAAAAATATGCAATGGAGCATCCTTATGCGCCAACGATTCAATTTCTTTTGGCAAAAAAATACCAACTGATTGCCTCCCCGCTTTTAACTGCTCAATTATATAAAGCAACTGCTTATTTTCCATCTAGTCTTCATTTACATTGTTTAATGAATCAAGTAGCCCAAACAGAAGTCAATGCCCCTGCAGATGCCAAATTAAATAGCTTACTTAACAATCAAGTTGCACAGTTCAATGAACAAGTGGATGCATCTGATGTGTTAGATTATGAAAAAGAAATAACTACCAGCTTACAGAAAGACTATTTTGCCGCTCAAGGCATTGAATTAGACCTTTCTAAGCTCCCACAAGATAAATTTACCCAACAGCTTCGAAGTTTTACTGCCTGGCTAAAAGTGATTAAAAACAAGGACGGTGTGGATCAGCTTGACCAAATTGGTGCTTTAGGGGCCGATCAGGAGCAAATTATTGCTCAAATTGCCGAAAAAGCCAATATCCCAGCGGATATTTTAACCGAATCCATGGCTGAAATATGGGAAAAACAGGGGAATTTGAAGAAAGCCATTGCCACCTATGAAAAATTAAGTTTTATTTTTCCTGAAAAATCCGTTTATTTTGCATCCCGTATAGAACATTTAAAAAATAACAAATGATAACTTTCTTTTTAATATTAGTCGTAGTAGCCTGTGTTGCCTTAGGATTCATGGTATTGATCCAAAATCCAAAAGGTGGTGGTTTAAACGCCAATGTAGGTGGATTAAGTAACAATTTCATGGGTGTAAAGCAAACGACAGATGTACTTGAGAAAGGCACATGGATCTTTGCCTCTGTAATTGCAATATTAGCCATTACCTCTACCTTATTCTTAAGTGGTGATACTAGCAATGGAAATAGCGTATTAGACAAAGTCAATACTTCTACTACAACAAGTCCAGCAACTCAAGTAGCTCCGCCTCCACCACCGCCACCAGCGATGGACACAAACAAGAAGTAATTCAAATAGAATGTGATCACATTCTGTTAACATATAATTTTTCCCCACCATCCAAATGGTGGGGATTTTTTTTGTATTTTAGTTGATATGAAAAATCTTCTATCAATACTACTTAGTGTTATTGTATTTTATATTTTCTTTATTGTATTTTTTAAGAGTACACGTTTTAACCAAGAGCAAGTCTATTTTGAATATAGGAATGAAGGTTTGAATCAACTTGCAGATAGTTTGGTTGCAAAAAAAATCATCTTCGAAAAAACGAGTTTTTTACTATTTGCAAAAGCATTGAAAGTCCAAGACAAGATCAAAGCTGGAAGATTCCTTGTGAAAAAGAAAACCAGTATGCTGGATCTCATAAGGATGTTAAGAAACAATCAACAAGCGACTGTAAAATTGGTATTGAATAAAGTGCGCACAAAAGGGGAATTGGCTAAACTAATCGCAAAGGCTTTCGATAGAGACAGTGCAGCAGTGATGACCTTTTTAAGTAGCAATGATTCTTTACAAGCATTTAATACGGATACCACTCAACTCTTTGCTTTGCTCATACCCAATACTTACGAATATTATTGGAGCAGTTCCATGACTCAAATTTTAAGCAAATTACAAAAGGCGCAAATTTATTTTTGGAGTCAAAACAACCGTATTCAAAAAGCAGCAAGCAAAGGCATGCGTCAAAATCAAATCTATACTTTGGCTTCTATTGTGGAAGAAGAAACCAATTTTGATTCAGATAAATCCTTAATTGCAAGTGTTTACCAAAATAGATTAGAAAAGCAAATGCCTTTACAAGCATGTCCAACCATCAAATACGCGATGCAAGATTTTACCATCACACGTATTTATGAAAAATATTTATCCAATGCCTCTCCTTATAATACTTACCGTATCAAAGGCCTGCCTCCTGGCCCTATTTGCACCCCAGCAGCCAAAACCATTGACTTAGTGTTGGATGCACCAAAAACGGATTATATTTACTTTGTGGCAAAAGCAGACTTTAGTGGTTACCATCATTTTAGTAATAACTATGCCGAACATGATCGATACGCCAAAGAATACCAGAAAAAGCTAGACGAATACCAAGCTAAAAAAGCGATGGAAAGTAATAGCGCTGGGAAATGATCATGATGGAAATTGAAATTTGACGAATTAAATTATAAAGAGCCCTTTCATTACTTGAAAAAAATAATACAATACCTTCTAATCCCATTGCAATTTGCAAAGCAGAAAGCAAAACGCATTGTCATTCCTGGGTTTCAAGATGTGAATTTATTTCAAGTGATTCAATTTTTATTCAAGCAATTGAATACCATTGGACTCTATGATCGAGCATCCGCCATTTCCTTTAATCTAATCATGGCTTTGCCAGCGGGATTTTTATTTTTATTTTCAATCATCCCCTATTTCCCAAAAAGTTTAAAAATTAAAAAACAGATTCTTTCAATATTTAAAGACATCTCGCCCAATTCAAGTACCTATCGTTTCATATTAGACATCATCAATGATTTATTAAGTCAACACGTTGGTATCTTCTCCTTTGGTTTTCTCTTATTGTTATTTTACGCTTCCAATGCAATGACAGGCATCATTAGAAGTTTTGATAAATCCATTATGCAAAACAGACCCTTCTTTCTGCATCAAAGAATGAGGGCGCTTCGTTTAACATTAATTTTAATGTTACTTGTTTTTGCTAGCCTACTAGTGTTGATTGGTCAGGATCAATTGACTACCCTTTTAAGAGAAGTATTTGATATCAAAAGAAAAACAATCTTGCCTTATTGGAATAGCATTAGATGGGGTATCATTGTCTTGCTTTTATTTTATGGCAATGCATTTATTTACAAGTATGCGCCACACGTAAAAGAAAAATGGGCCCTACTTTCCCCAGGTGCCATCTTATCAACTACATTAATGTTAGTGACGACCTTAGGATTTTCCTACTGGGTCAATAATTTTGGTAGCTATAGTAAAATTTATGGCTCCATTGGAACCGTACTTGTGGTGATGACCTTAATCTATATCAATGCCCTTATTTTATTGATCGGATTCGAGTTGAACGTAAGCATTGAAATGCTTAAAAAAGAACAAGACGAGATAGATTACTTTAATTAAAAAATGAGCCTCTTTTGGGGAGACTCATTTTGTATTCAAATACATTTAATTATAAAGGATTCATTTTTATTTATTGGCCATGTCTGGGATTTCAGCCGCTTTATACGCACCTGCATCCAACTTTGCTTTGGTCTCACTAAATGCTTTTAATGTCAAATCTATCTCCTCCTGTGTATGCACTGCGGTAGGAATCAATCTGTAAATGATATGCCCTTTTGGAATGACAGGATACACCACAATAGAACAGAAAATTTTGTAATTCTCTCTGATATCCATCACCATTGCTGTTGCTTCTTCTACTCCACCTTTCATATACACTGGCGTCACTACAGAATCGGTTTTACCAATATCAAATCCTCTTTCTTTCAATCCTTTTTGTAATGCCAATGCATTCTTCCACAAATTTGCTTTCAATTCTGGCTTAGATCTTAATAATTCTAAACGCTTTAAGTTACCCACTACATATGGCATTGGTAAACTTTTTGCGAAGATTTGAGAACGAATATTATAACGGATATAATCAATGATGGTTCTAGGTCCTGCCATGAACGCACCAATCGATGCCATGCTCTTAGCAAATGTAGAGAAGTATAAATCAATCTCATCTTGGCAGCCTTGTGCTTCTCCTGCACCTGCACCAGTTTCGCCTAATGTACCAAACCCGTGTGCATCATCTACTAATAAACGGAATGGAACTTTCTTTTTCAATGCAGCAATCTCTTTTAGTCTACCCTGATCACCTGCCATGCCAAATACGCCTTCTGTAATCACCAATACCCCACCTGATTGTTGTTTGTCTACCAATGCTTGTGCTCTATGTAATTGTTTCTCACAATCCTCCACATCGTTGTGTTTAAAAACAAATCGGTGGCCTGGAATCATTCTTAAACCATCAATGATACATGCATGACATTCTGCATCATACACCACTACATCATGACGGCCACAGATGGCATCAATCGCACTCATGATCCCTTGGTATCCATAATTCATTAGGATCGAATCTTCCATATGAACAAACACAGCTAATTCTCTTTCTAATTGTTCGTGCAAATCACTATTTCCACTCATCATTCTCGCACCCATTGGTAATGCTAAACCATATTGAGCAGATCCATCTGCATCTGCCTTGCGCACTTCTGGATGATTCGCTAAACCTAAATAATTGTTTAAACTCCACACAATCATTTCTTGCCCTCTAAATTTCATCTTAGAGCCTATTTCCCCTTCTAATTTAGGAAATGCAAAATACCCATGCGCTCTTTCACGGTGTTGACCAATTGGTCCATAGTTTTTAATCAGCCTCTCAAATATATCTGCCATAGCTATTTAATTATACCTACAAATTTAATAATTTTTTAGTTTATATAGGCTTTAATTATTCGTATTTTGCAGTTCTAAATCTTATAAAATGCGTTTTTTATCCCTTTTATGTTTTTTGATCTTGTCTTTTGCAAGCAATGCTCAAGCCCCAAAATCAACCCCATCAAGCACTTCAAGTAAACCTAAACTAGTTGTAGGCATTATGGTGGATCAAATGCGCTGGGATTATATCAATCAATTTAAAGCCTACTTTACCTCCCAACAAGGCTTTTTACGCTTTGTAAATGAGGGTGCCAGTTGTAATAATAACTTAATTCCTTACGTGCCAACGGTGACTGCATGTGGACATGCTGCAGTTTACACTGGCTCCACCCCTGCATTGCATGGCATTACAGGCAACCAATGGTATGATAACTATCAGCAAAAGAATGTTTATTGTGTAGAGGATCCAACTGTTGTTTCAGTTGGTGTAGAAGGTATTGCCGCTGGTAAAATGAGCCCAGTAAATGTTTGGACTACCACACTTGGAGATGAGATCAAGTTGGCTAATAATTTTAAAAGTAAAGTGTATGGTATCTCCATCAAAGATAGAGGTGCTATCATCCCTGCTGGTCATAGCGCGGATGGTGCTTTTTGGTATGATAGTAAATCGGGTAATTTTATTAGCTCTAGCTATTATGGCAAAAAATTACCAAATTGGGTAAGCGAATACAATAGTCAACATAGAGTAGACAGCTTCTATACAAAAGGTTGGAACTTAAGTTTAGCTAAATCAGTTTATGAAGCGAATTGTGATGGTGATATCAACGCATATGAATCTACCCCTTTGGGTGCCGATCAAAAAGGATTCCCTTATACCTTGACCCAATTTATTGGCAAGGATTATGGTAAAATTTCCTCTACCCCTTATGGCAATAATATTGTGCTAGAAATGGCAGAAAAGGCTTTGGTAAGTGCGCAGTTAGGCAAGGATGATATCACTGATCTTTTAGCTATCAGCTTTTCGTCTCCAGATTATATCGGTCACTCTTTTGGTCCAAATTCTTGGGAAACCCTAGACAGTTATATCAAGCTTGATGCTGTGATTGCACAATTATTTTCAAGCTTAGATCGACAAGTAGGAAAAAACAATTACACTGTTTTTTTAACAGCAGACCATGCTGTAGCTACTATTCCTGAATTTGCTAAAAAGCACCAAATTCCAGGTGGCCTAATTAGTGAAGCAGGATTGAAAAAAGAATTGGGACAATGGTTATCAAAGCAGGGCTTGAGTGAAAAATTAATATCCGCAATTGGAGAATACAATATTCATTTCAACCACCCTTTAATGGATAGCCTTGGGGTGACGCAGGATAAAATGCTTCAATTAGTTAGTCGTTATTTAGAGCAAAAGCCAGGTATTTTACAAGTGATTGATGCTCGTAAAGCGGCGACTGCTGCATTGCCTCAGGAACTAAGAGAGCGTATTGTCAATGGATATACTCCTCAAAGAAGTGGCGATATGTTCATTGTGACTAAATCGGGTTATATGGATGGATATGCCACTGGAACCAATCATGGCGTTTTTTATAATTACGATGCCCATATTCCATTGCTATGGTATGGCAATGGCATCAAAAAAGGTCAAGTTAATTCAGTGAATTATATGACTGATATTGCGCCAACTATCACTACCCTTTTAGGCATTCAGATGCCAAGCGGGTCAATTGGGAAGCCTATATTAGAAGTATTGAAATAACCATTTTAACCGCCAT
>JBILAW010000014.1:0-19218 GCA_044354025.1 Sediminibacterium sp. | reverse complement strand
TGTATTACAAAGACACCACATTTGATATCACTTCTGATATTGTAAAAGGGCTTAACGCGGAATACAAAAAATAATCAATTATAATCCCGTTACCCAACGGGATTTTTTTTAACTTTTAGCTAAAGACTATGTCAGAAACAAAAACTGAATTTAAACCAAGTTTATCCGCATTTGATGCCACGATGATTGTTGCAGGAAGTATGATTGGTTCCGGAATATTTATTGTGAGTGCAGATATTACCAGGAACGTAGGTTCTGCTGGATGGTTAGTGGCGGTATGGTTGTTAACAGGATTCATGACTTTGACAGCTGCATTAAGTTATGGCGAATTGAGTGCGATGTTTCCAAAAGCCGGTGGACAGTATGTGTACTTAAAAGAATCTTACAATCCTTTACTAGGATTTTTATATGGCTGGAGTTTCTTCTCTGTGATACAAACAGGAACCATTGCTGCAGTGGGTGTGGCTTTTAGTAAATTCGCAGGCTACTTTTTTCCTTCATTAGAAATGACAGATGCAAATATTTTAATGCAAATAGGCTTCTTAAAAATATATCCTGCACAAATTTTATCTATTGCAACGATTATCCTGCTGACCTATATCAATACCAAGGGTGTGCAGGGCGGTAAGATGATCCAATCTACATTTACCATTACTAAATTAGCTTCCTTATTTGGTTTGATTGTATTTGGTTTTTTATTAGCATCAAAAGCAAGTATTTGGGATGCCAATTGGGCCAATGCATGGGAGATGAAAACAATTGCATCGGATAATAGTACCGCACCTATTTTTGGTGTGGCTATCTTAGGCGCCATAGCAGCTTCGATGGTAGGTTCTATTTTTAGTAGTGATGCTTGGAACAATGTCACATTTATTGCAGGGGAAATTAAAAATCCAAAACGCAATATTGGCTTGAGTCTTTTTTTAGGCACATTGATTGTCACAGTGATTTATATTTCTGCCAACCTGATGTACTTAAGTGTACTCCCTTTAAATGAGATCGCCAATGCACCAGCAGATCGTGTGGCGGTAGCTGCATCCAATGTCATTTTTGGTAATATTGGTACCTATGTTATTGCAGTCATGATTATGATTTCTACATTTGGTTGTAACAATGGATTAATTCTTGCAGGTGCAAGAGTGTATTATACGATGGCACAGGATGGTTTATTCTTTAAAAAGGCAGGCACTTTAAATAAACATGCAGTTCCTGCTTGGGCACTTTGGGCACAATGTATTGTGGCGGGCTTACTTTGTTTGAGTGGCAGATATGGCGACTTATTGGATATGGTATCCTTTATCGTAGTAATTTTTTATATCCTTACCATCATAGGTATTTTTATTCTTCGTAAAAAAAGACCAGAACTAGAAAGACCCTATAAAGCATTTGGTTATCCAGTACTACCTGCTATTTATATTTTAATGGGTACTTGCTTTTGTGTTTTGTTAATCATCTATAAACCAAATTTCACATGGCCTGGTTTAATCATTACTTTATTAGGCGTACCATTGTATTATTTAGCATTGCGTAATCAAAAAACCGTATCGTAAATGATGGATATGAATCACTTCAATCAATTATTTGAGGGCTTTGCTACCACTAAAATTGGGGTAGTAGGAGATATTATGTTGGACACTTATTGGTGGGGTAGCGTTGACCGAATTTCACCAGAAGCACCAGTGCCCATTGTGTCCCTTCAGCGAAAGGAAACAAGGGTAGGCGGCGCAGCCAATGTAGCACTTAATTTAAGGGCATTAGGAGCGCCTACGACATTATTTGCTGTTGTGGGTATGGATGCCGAAGCAAAGGAATTAAATGCGCTCTTAAAAGCCGAGGGCATCAACACGGAATACGTTCACTCAAGTGCATCCAGGGTGACAACCAATAAAGTGAGGATCATGGGACGCAATCAACAAATGATGCGCTTAGACCATGAAAATACCCACGACATTAACGAGGCAGAATCTAAAGCATTATTAGACAATTTTTATGCCTACGTCGAAAAAGAGCAACCCGCATTGATCATTTTAGAGGATTACAATAAAGGGGTTTTAACCAAAGAGATCATAGAAGCGATTATAGCTCATTGTAATCAAAAAGGGATTCCAACAGCAGTGGATCCAAAGCAAAAGAATTTCTTAGCCTATAAAAATTGCACTTTATTTAAACCTAATTTAAAAGAGGTGAAAGAGGGCTTGAAAATGGAGATCCCAACTGTGGATCTTGCACATATGCAACAAGTGCATCAAGCCTTGCAGGCAGTATTGCAGCATTCAATTTCTTTTATCACCTTGTCTGAACATGGCGTATTTTATGCACAAGAAAATAAGCAACAATTGATCCCAACCCATATCCGTAATATTGCAGATGTAAGTGGCGCTGGGGATACTGTGATTGCAGTGGCTTCCTTGGTGTATGCGTATTCAAAGGATATGGCATTGGCGGCAGAAATAGCCAATGTAGCTGGTGGATTGGTTTGTGAATTAGTAGGCACGGCACCAATTGATAAAAATATATTGGCAACTGAAGTGAAAAAATTATTAGTTACATCGCATTCGTAAAACAGCGCATGAAAAAAACAGCCATCATCGTAGCCGGAGGAACTGGACAAAGAATGGGCGCTGCATTGCCTAAACAATTTTTAGCCATTGAAGGGAAATCTATTTTGTTGCACACCGTAAGCCAATTTGTAGCTGCGTTTTGGGATATCAATTTTGTGATTGTATTACCTGAAGATTATATTCAAGAGGGACAAGATTTAATTGCATCAAGTGGGTTCACTCAACAAGTTCAAATTGTTGCTGGAGGTGATACGCGTTTTCAATCTGTTAAAAATGGATTGGCGCAAGTAGACCCTGATGCAATTGTATTTGTGCATGATGCAGTACGTTGTTTGTTAACGCCTGCTTTAATTCAAAATTGTTATCAGCAAGCGGTAGAAAAGGGATCTGCAATTCCTGCGGTACGTTCAACAGATACCATCAGAATCGTTGAAGGGGCAAAGCATCATCTAGTAGACCGTGAAAATGTGATGATGATACAGACACCACAAACTTTTAATGCGGCTATTTTAATTAAAGCATTTGAACAAGCCTATCAACCAGCCTTTACTGACGAAGCCAATGTGCTAGAAGCCAGTGGCACGGAGGTTTATTTGATAGAAGGCGAATATGAAAATATTAAAATCACTAGGCCATTGGATTTAGCCATTGCTACTTATATTTTAGCAAATAGAGCGTCGAAAGATTAGGATGATACTATTATCAATTATCATATAAGTAAGGAGTAAAATTTAAGTAAGTACCATTTAATAAATAATATATACTTACTTTAAATTATTCTGCGGACTGATTGACTACCGAAGCAGACTTACTTATTTTATCTAAAATTTGATGCGCTACTTCCATCGCTAAATAACCATCAATTTCACTAACCACAGTAGGTATATCATTTTCAATTGCTTCTACAAAACTACTCAGCTCACTTAAAATAGCATTGCCTTCCTCTACAATAGGGTTGGAGATAGAGATGGTCTTAGGGCCTTGGTGTGTTTCAATTTCAAAGGAGAACGCATCTGCTTCGTCTGGCAATTTTAATTTGATGATTTCCGTATTTTTTTCTAGAAAATCAATACCGATATAAGCATCTTTTTGAAAGAGTCTTATTTTACGCATTTTTTTCATACTAATTCTGCTGCTGGTTAGATTCGCCACACAGCCATTGTTGAATTCAATACGCACGTTGGCTATATCAGGTGTATCAGTTAAAACGGCCACACCACTTGCAGAAATATTTTTAACATCACTCTTTACAATACTTAAAATAATATCAATGTCATGGATCATTAAGTCTAATATCACACTCACTTCTGTTCCCCTAGGATTGAATTGAGCCAAGCGATGCACTTCTATAAATAAAGGATTTAATGTTTCGTTTTTCAATGCCGTAAATGCAGGATTAAACCTTTCCACATGACCCACTTGTAATTTCACGTTAGCTTCTTTGACCATTTGCATGATCTTTTTACCTTCTTCAATCGTATTAGCCATTGGTTTTTCTACAAAGACATGCTTGCCCATTTTAATAGCCATTTCACAAACTGGAAAATGTAAATGGGTAGGTGTGACAACATCAATAGCATCTACAGCAGCAATCAGTTCGGCCTCGTCCATAAATCTTTTGAGACCATAGGTTTTTTCTACTTCTGCAGCGGATTCGTTGTTGGGGTCAAAAAAACCAACCAATTCCACCGATGGAATCTGTTTCCAGTTATTTAAGTGAAATTTCCCTAAATGACCCACACCAAACACACCTACTTTAAGCATACAAAATAATTATGTGACAAAGTTAAGTGGATTAGGGGGTATAAATGATTGACTTACAAGAGTGTGAAAAACTTTTAACTAGTTTGATTTAAGCCCGGTCTTTAGTATCTTGAGGAGGATAAAATAGCTATCAAATGCATCAGAATATACAAAATTTAGTGAAGGTGGCAGCAAAGCCAGAACGCATGATCATTGGTTTAATGAGTGGCACGTCTATGGATGGACTAGATATTGCATTGTGCTCAATTATAGGGGCTGGAAGGGATACAAAATTTGAATTAAAAGCATTTACAACAATCGACTATACCAATGATTTTAAAGAAAAGATTTTAAGCGTCTTTTCAAAAGAAATGGTTGCCTTGGAAACACTTTGTTTACTCAATGCATGGGTTGGACGCCAACATGGCAAAATGGTTTTAGATGCATTGACATCTTGGAAGATTGCTCCTGAAGCGGTAGATATGATTGCAAGTCATGGACAAACCATCTACCACGCACCTAAATCTTTACATCCTAACTCAGAATATGATCCAGCTACTTTGCAAATTGGAGATGGGGATCATATCGCTGTAACAACAGGCATTTTAACCTTGAGTGATTTTAGACAAAAACATATTGCTGCAGGAGGAGAGGGTGCACCATTAGCAGTTTATGGGGATTATCTTTTGTGTAGTCATCCAACCGAAAATAGATTGTTATTAAATATGGGGGGGATTGCCAATTTTACATATTTAGCAGCAGGATGTAGTTTAGATCAAGTATTTTCAACCGATACCGGAACAGGCAATACTTTAATGGATGCGTATACAAGAAAGTATTTTGCTCCGCTAGCATATGATAAGGATGGTGCAATTGCAGGTGCTGGAAAAATCAATACAGCTTTATTAGCTGAATTAAAAGCACATTCGTTTTTTTCATTAGAATTACCAAAAACCATTGGACCAGAATTATTCAATTTGGATTTTTTATCCAAAGCTCAAATAGCCAGTAATACATTAGACTTGTCACCACAAGATGTGATGGCCACCTTGAATCGTTTTTCTGCAGAGACTATTGCGGATTGTATCAATTCTAGTATTCCAGCCGGAACTACATTCAATATGTACAGTAGTGGAGGAGGGATGCACAATCCTATATTGATGAATCATTTAAAATCTTTATTACCCAATGCCACATTGTATTCCTCCCAAGAAATAGGGATCAACCCAGATGCGAAGGAAGCAATCTTATTTGCTTTGTTAGCCAATGAAGCAGTCGCTGGAACCCCTTTATTTGCTGGAGGGCATGCAACTAAAATTCCAATTACCATGGGGAAGATGAGTTTCCCTTTATAGATTTAGTTTTTAAAACTATAAATGCAACTTTAAATCAACTCAATAAACTTCTTAGAAAATAAAAAAGCCTTCCCAAATTGGGAAGGCTTTTTAGCAATGGGGGGTTGCTTATTTTAACTGAAATGCTTCAATGGATTTTTTAACAGATCCATGTAAGCTTAAAAGCTCAGCAGCTTTTGTTATATCAATTGAATGTAATTCATCTACGATCATTTTTACACCACGATCAAATAATTTTTGATTCGTTAATTGCATATTGACCATTTTATTTCCTTTGATGCGACCAAGTTTTATCATGACAGCAGTTGAAATCATATTGAGTACCATCTTTTGTGCGGTACCACTTTTCATTCTCGTACTACCAGTAATAAATTCAGGACCTACCACTACTTCGATAGGGAAGTCGGCATGGCCAGACACTGGACTATTTAAATTACAGCTAATACTACCTGTGGTAATTTGATGTTGTCTGCAAGTTTGAAGTCCACCAATCACATAAGGGGTGGTTCCACTTGCGGCAATACCTATTACTACATCTTGATTGCTAATATTAAAATCCAATAAGTCTTTCCAAGCTTGATCCATATTGTCTTCGGCATTTTCTACCGCCTGAAACATGGCTTGGTGTCCTCCTGCAATGATCCCAATCACTAAATCATTAGGTACCCCAAAAGTGGGAGGGCATTCACTTGCATCTACTAAACCTAGTCTGCCACTTGTTCCTGCCCCGATATAGAATAGGCGTCCCCCATTCAATAACTTTCCCACTATTGAGTCTACCAAATTCTGAATTGTTGGAATCACTTGTTCAACAGCGTAAGCCACTTTTTTGTCTTCTGCATTGATATTTTGTAAAATCTCAGTGGTACTGAAATTTTCAATATGATCATAGTTAGAATCCGATTCTGTAATACGTATAAATGACTTATCCATTCAATTCTTTTTTTAATTAAAAACTAGGGTCTGACGGTGTGTTTGGATTGCCATCTCTTTCTCTAAATGGATAAGGGAAAAAGTTTCTTTTACGCTCAGTAACTGGTCTTCCAAAACGACGCATATCTTCTAGTTTCAAACCTGACATATACAATTCTATACATCTGTTTTTGTAAATTTCATCCAAAATTGCTGTAGAAGTACTTGCTGTAGAAGCAGTCAATCCAGCACCAACTTTGAATAAATCTGCAGCAGCAGTTTTAGTAATGACTTTATTTAACTCAGCCAATGCACCTGTTAAATTATTCGTTCTTGCCATTGCTTCAGCTTTGATAAGCATGATTTCACCTGGCAAGTAAATTGGGATGGAAGTTGTTGTGCTATTATAAAATCCATTGATTCTATACCTTGGAGCAATTGTAGCATTGATTGAAGTATAGAAAGCAATACGACCATCTGTTAACGCTGGCGCTAATGTTGCTGGTAATCCTAATGTAGAATCAATTGCTTGGAAAACATTATTCGTTGCTGTTGCAGTAGTGAAGATTGGATTTGTACTAATTGCATCATAGTTGAAAGTAGATCTTTTTGTTAGGTCTACTAAATTTGCTGCCGTTAGCGCATCTGCATTTTTTCCTGTATACAATAAATACCTTGCTTTTAGTGCATTTAAAGTATTCACGTAATCAATACCTGGAGTGGCATCTGCTAAATAAGCAGCACTCACTGGAGTAGAACTAATCGTGCTTAAAGCAGTATTGATTGTGGTAATTGCAGCATCAAATCCTTCCATTCGGCCTCTGAAATTTACATTAGAACCTATGCCCACTGGTACTTGTTCCCATAGCATAGAAAGTGTACCTATTGACAATGCTTTTAAGATAGAAGCATGTGCAATTAAGCCACTTGCATAACCTTTGTCAGTTAATTTTTCAGCAGCAGTAAGCACTGTGTTCGCATCATAGATTACTTTATTAGAGTTGGTCCATATGTTCGCTAAAACAGTATTTGTATTATCTACTGTAGTTCCACCTCTGCTAAATTGAAATTCTGCCACATTACCTGCGTTCATCAAAATAACTTCATTGGTTGCAAAACCATTTGCTGTTACTAAGCCATAAATAACACTTGCGCCACCAAAAGAGTAAACTCTTTGGGCACCAATGTTTACGCCCACTAAACCTCTTGCAGAACTAAACACCTGATCCGTAGTTGGCGCATTCGGGTTTGGAAAATCTTTCTTACAACTAGCAATGGACAGTATCCCCAGTAAGAAAGCGAATTGATATATATATTGTATCTTTTTCATTTTTCTTGATTTATTGAATTAAAGATTAAAAATCAGCTTTGATACCAAAACTGAAAGTACGTGGGATAGGTGTGGCACCAAAGTCGATACCTCTTAACAAAGTGCTTTGACCACCAGAATTAACTTCTGGATCGTATCCATTGTAATTATCCCATGAAATAAGATTTCTTCCGCTAAAATTGATGCTAAGGTTATTGATGAATTTCAATTTACCAACATTATAGCTTATAGATAATTCACGCAATTTTACAAATGACCCATCATCTACTCTCCATTCTTCAATTGCATAAATACCGTTGATATAACCTCTTGGTAAAATACCTCTTTGCTCTTTTTCAGCTTCTTTACCATTACCAACACCTTGTCTAGTTCTGAAATCAGCATTGAATACATCTACGCCTTGAACCGCATCTAATTGAGCACGGAAATTCCATTTCTTGTAACTTACTTCATTCACTAAACTTGCTGTGTAATCAGGGTTAGGGTCACCAATCACTCTTCTCAATACATTACCTGCATTATTTAAATTTTCGGTAGGATTCAATACACTAGTTTGAGTACCTCTTGCAGTTTGAGGAATATTTCCTGCATTCACAATAAATGTTCCATCTGCATTTCTAGCAAAATAAGTACCATAGAAAATACCGATTGGTTGACCTTCAACGATACCAATTGGTGTACCAGAGTTTGTAGAGAATAGGGTTAAAGCTTGACCAATTTTAGTTGCTTTGTTTCTATTTCTATTATAAATGGTCGTCATCTCCCATTTCAAATCTTTATTCTGAACTGGAACTAAGGTTAACATAACCTCATAACCTCTGTTTTCTAAAGCACCAAAATTATCTAACAAACTAGCAAATCCGTTGGTAGGAGATAATTGTCTGTTGATTAATAAGTCGGTTACTTTTTTATTGTACACGTTTACTGTCAATCCAATTCTGTTATTCAACATACCTAAATCAAGACCATATTCAATCTCTGATTGTCTTTCTGGTTTTACATTTTCATTTGCAAGAGTTGAACTTGAGTTCAATGCGCTTCTGCCTAAGAAAGAGTTAGAGCTATAAGTATTGAATCTTGAATAAGCGCCAATACCAGTTAAGTTTCCACTTTCACCATAAGCTAATCTAATTTTCACTAAATCAAATGCTTTAGCAATATCCAATTCATTCCAAAAGTCAGTACTAGAAATTACATAACTCGCACTTGCTTTAGAATAAATTTGATTACGTTGGTTCGCACCAAACACACTAGATGCATCACGACGTACAGCACCTGTCAAGAAAAATTGATTCTTGATCTTAAAGTTTTGTTGGATGTATAAACCAGAAATTGAAATTTCACTACGATCATCTACACCAGGTAATGGGGTACTAGCACCGTTTACTGTCTCAATGAAAGGCGCAAAACCTCTACCTTGAATTAAAGCGTAGTTGCTTTTTTCATACTGTTGAGAAAAACCAACCTGTGTGGTTGAATTAAAGTCTTTAGTGATCTCTACTGTGTAATTTCCAGTTAAATCATGGTTGATTTGGAAGAAATTATTATTACCAACACTTGAGTAGCCGTTTTGAGTTGGATCTAAAGTTGCACCACCGCCAAAGAAACCAGGGCTTGCATTGTATGCAAATGGAGGAATATAAGTCGTTCCGTTTTGAGCATAATTATCAATACCCATTAAATAGTCAAAAGTTAAACCTTTTGCAGCTTTCATTTTCATTCCAAAGCTTCCAATCAAACGATTGGTTGTTTGTCTTTGTTTGATATCTTCTATAACAGAAACTGGGTTTACTCTACCTCTTTCACCAACTGCTTTGATGTTACCATTGGCATCCCTTGTCCATATATCATGGAAGTTACCAATAATGGTCACTGAGTTAGTAGGAGAGAAGAATGATTGTCCATCAGGCTTTTCATTAGCAGATGAATTGGTATAGTTTAAACCCAAATTCATACTCAACCACTTATTGATTACTTGATCAATATTTGATCTAAAGCTAAATCTTTGAAAATCTGTATTTTGGATAATACCTTGATTGTAAAAATAAGAACCTCCAAAATAGTATTTTGTTTTGTCATTTCCACCGCTTACAGAAACTGTGTTATCTGTACCAGAAGCATTGCGGAAAATATAATCTTGGTAGTCATAACGCGTAACACTTGATGTAGTCGTTGCAGTTGGCGTTAAGATATCTTGTGTCAATGCACCTGGACCATCTGTAGGGCCACCAAATTTAACTGGAGAATTATTGACGTCTAATTTCTTTCTTAGATTGCTATTCATGTAAGTAGTTGAGAAACTTACTTTAGCTGCACCCGATTTACCTCTTTTTGTGAAAATTTGAATCACACCAGCATTCGCTCTACTACCATAAGTAGCAGCAGCTGCAGCACCATTCAAAACTTCAATTCTTTCGATATCGGCAGGGTTGATGTCCACCATTCTGTTTTGGCCAATGCTTCCAACAAAATTACCACCATCATAGTTGCTCGAAGTGTTCGTCACTCTATTAGTTGCGTTGTTAATGATCACTCCATCAACAATGTACAAAGGCTCAGAAGAAGAAAGCACAGAACTGATACCTCTTAAACGAACTGACATACCACCAGCAGGATCTCCACTGTTTTGGATAATTTGCGCACCCGCAGTTTTACCTTGTAAAGCAGCTAATACGTTTCCAGTAGCACCTTTAGTTAATTCATCTGCATTGACACTACTAATATAGCTTCCTAATTGACGCTTAGTCGTTCCTGCAGATGTACCAGTAACAACTACTTCATCTAATTTTGAATATTGTTCCGTTAGAACAATGTTCAATCCAGTAGCCATTTTGCTAGGATCTACATTCAACTCTTGTGTCTTAAAACCAACTCCGCTGGCTACCAATGTAACTGCATTGTTGTTATTTAATTTTAAAGTGAAGCCACCCATGTTATCTGAATAAACACCATTTCGTGTTCCTTTGATAACGATTGAAATCCCTTCGATTCCGCTGTTGTCTTTTTGATTCGATACTTTACCGCTAACAATAGTTTGGGCAATTGTGTCGATACAAAAACCAGACAGCAAAACCAAAATCATCATAAGCTTTGCCATGTAAAGCTTGCTTGTTTTTTTTAGTCTCATAACTGATTTTTTTTATTAATAAATGGTTAATCCCTTGTGTTTAAATGGCAACAGTTTTGGATCGTTGGGATCCAGTTCTGTAATTAAAATATCAATCTCATCTAGATTGGCTACTTTAATTTTTTGCTGAGAATTTAATTTCTCAGAAATGCCGATGCAAATTGTTTTTTTGGAAGCTTTGATCATCGCCTTTTTTATTTGAACTACTTCCCAGTCGTTTTCACTGAGTCCAAATTGAGTGTCTAAAGAATTGATGCCTAGAATACATAAATCTGCTTGTATTGATTCGATGGTTTGCACCGCACTAGCGCCTGTGGTTAACATGGAGTCTTTTGAAACTTTGTCACCAATCATGACCACTTCGATACTAGGGTGGTGTGCAAATTCAATAGCAGCGTTCAGACTACAAGTAAAAAACGTGGCATTTAAATTTGGGTCTAATGATTTTGCAAATTCTAAAATAGATGTTCCGCCTGATGTTAAAATATACATTCCGCTTTGAACCAGTGCCGCTGTTTTTTGTGCGATGATATTTTTGTCCTCTAAATTATACACCATCTTTCTGTCAAATGCAGTATGGAATGATTTGCTTAAGGCACCGCCATGTACTTTAATTAATTTTTCTTCTTGGGCTAGTTCTTGTAAATCTCTTCTGATGGTGTCGTCCGATACGCCCATCATATGGCTCAAATCCGCACATAATACTTTATTATGCAAGTTTAATTGGTGTAAAATGAACTCTTGGCGTTCTTTTTTCAGCATTATGCGGTTATTAGACCATTAAATTAGGCAAAATACCGCAAATACGAACGAATGTTAATAAAATTGAACCAAATGTGCAATTTTAGGCTTTACTCAAGGTATTTAAAGCAGCCACAAATACATCTAACTCCTTGGTGGTGGTGTATAAGTTAGGCGTAATCCTGCATCCCTGTACATTGGCATAATCAATGGCCACTGTAAATATTTTGTGTTCCTTCATTAATCGCTCCGCTAAAATCGCTGGTTTCATGTTTTTAATGCCCACATTGCTGATGGCACATGAACGATCTGGAGTAGTGGGTGTATTTAAAACAATATTAGGAATGTCTTTGACTTTGCTTGTCCAATATTGTTGTAAGTATCTTAACCTGGCTTCTTTTTTTGCCGGGCCAATCATGTTATAATAGGTAATGGAATCTGGTATGGTCAAGTCTGTATGCACAGGATGGGTTCCGGTATGGTTGATGCGTTTAATTTTATTAGCATCTTTTTCATTGTCTCCAAATAGCGGCCAGATGTTTTTAATGTATTCTTTTTTTACAAAAAGTATCCCTGCACCTAATGGCACACTCAACCATTTATGCAAGGAAGCTGCATAATAATCACAACCTAAATCAGCAATGCTAAATTGGATATGTGCAAATGCATGTGCACCATCTACCATCACTTGAACGCCATACTGGTGGGCCATTTCACTGATTTTTTTGATCGGTAAAATTTGACCAGTGATGTTAATCATATGACTTACTAATATGACTTTAGTTTTTGGTGTGATGGCATTTTTATAAAGCGCAACAATCTCGGCATCGTCTTTTGGATGATTGGGTACAGAGATGATTTTATTCACTACGCCATGTCTTTCACTCACTAATTTAAACATGTCTAACATGGCACCATAGTCTTGTTCGGCCATGATAGCTTCATCACCAGCCTGCCAATGAATGCCACCAATAATCGTATCTAAAGACTCAGTCGTATTGCGCGTGATGATTAATTCATCGGGGCTGCATCCTGCAATCTCGGCCAACGCTATCACAGATTTTTGTTTATTCTCCCATTGCACCGTGCGCATATAATAAGACCCTTGGTAATTGATTTCTTTGATATGCTCGATATATTTATTCAGAATAGGTTGCGGCAGAAAATTATAATAGCCATTTTCTAGATTAATATAGTCTGGCTTTAATATGTATTGTTGACGAATCTGCTCCCAAAATGCATTGTCCTCTGCAAGGACTAAGGGAGATTTTTCTACTTGGTTAGCAAAGGCTTTTGTCATTCCACCCAATCCTAAAGGCATAGCGATTCCTGTTAATACAAGGTCTTTGATGAATTGTCTCTTTTGCATAAGGCTATATTTAGGTATTAAATTCCGATTTATTTTACTGTTATCAAAATAAAATATGGTTTGAGGTATAAAATTGTACAAAAGGTGAATGATAATGCAGGCTTTTACTTAAATTGATCATTCAAATCATCAAAAGACCAACTATGAAAAACTTAGTTATTAAAGGGTTCATCCTTGCAGCTGTGATTCCATTTTCAGCCATGGCACAATTAGATCCTGCAACGATTCAAAAAATCAGAACAGAAGGATTGGACAAATCACAGGTAATGGATATCGCTTTTAACTTAACAGATAAAAGTGGAAATAGATTGGCGAATTCAGAAGGTTATGCAAGAGCAGCATCTTATGCTAAAGATGTATTAACAAAAAATGGGGCAGTGAATGCAAGTATTGAAGCTTGGGGTGAATTTGGAAAAGGTTGGGATTTAGAGAAAATGTATTTTGCGATGACCGCACCTTATTATAAACCATTATTAGCTTGGCCTAAATCTTGGACGGCGGGCACCAATGGTTTAAAAAATGCAACGATCATTGTTGTAGATGCAAAAGACTCTATCACATTACAAGCTTATAAAGGACAATTAAAAGGGAAGATCATTATTTTAGATCAAGACAATAAGTACAAGCAAAGTTTTAAAGCAGATGCTGAAAGATATACCGACGAAGCCTTAGCTGCCATGGAAGCTGCAGCAGCACCAGCAATATCAAGAACACCAGATACGGCGCAACAAAGACGTATGCGCGAGATGCAAGCACAAAGGTCAGGGCCACAAAGAGTCATGAATTTATTAAAGGCAATGGCAATTGAGGAAGGTGCAGTTGCGATGTTAACAACGGCTACAAGAAACCATGATGGTACTATTTTTGCACAAGGGGGTGGTGCGTATAAAGGCACAGATCCTGCAAATTTTTTAGATTTGGCGATGTCTGTAGAAGACTACAATACATTTTTAAGATTGGCTAAATCTGGCACTACTGTAAAAGCGGATTTGGATGTTAAAACTAAATTTCATACAAAGGATTTACAAGGATATAATGTAATTGCAGAAATTCCTGGAACAGATCCATTGTTAAAAGACGAAGTCGTGATGATTGGAGCGCATTTAGATTCATGGCAGTCTGGAACAGGTGCAACAGATAATGCATCAGGTTCAGCAGTGATGATTGAGGCAATGCGTATTATCAAAGCAGCAGGCATTAGTCCTAAAAGAACCATCCGCATTGGATTATGGAGTGCAGAGGAGGAAGGTTTATTAGGTTCTAGAGCTTATGTGAAAAATACATTTATGGATGCGAATAACCAACCGAATGCAGCGCATCAAAAATTCTCAACCTATTTTAATATTGATAATGGTACAGGAAAAATCCGTGGGATCTATGCACAAGGCAATACTGCCGCTGCTGCAATTTTCAAAACATGGTTAGCCCCTTTCAACGATTTAGGCGCCAAGACAGTGACTTTGAGCAATACCGGAAGCACAGACCATATTGCATTTGATGGAGTTGGTTTACCTGGTTTCCAGTTCATTCAAGATCCTATTGAATACAGCACTAGAACCCACCATAGCAATATGGATGTGTATGATCATTTAATGCAAGATGACTTAAAACAAATTGCTACAATTGTTGCTACCTTTGCATTAAATGCAGCACAGCAAACAAGCTTGATGCCTAGGAAATAACATTTTGATTGAATGAAACAGTTTTTTATTTTAATTGTATCCTTTTTTTGGATTGGATCTCAAACGCATCTTTCTGCTCAAAAACTTGAGATTGATTTAAGAACAGATACTACTGATAAAAAGTATGTAGTTGGTTTAGCTGTAAGGAATGATACCTATACGGGGCATGCCTTTGTGATTTTGTATCAACAAGAAAATAAAACTGCAGAAAAACAAGATTTTAAAGTCTACGGTTATTATCCTAAAACAATTGGAACTGTTCCTATCCCAATTGGTGTAGTCAAAAATGATTCTAATTGTTTAAAACATATTCCACCCAATGGAGATATGTATTTTATTGTAGATGAAGCAGCTTATTATGAAGCAAAAAGGGTACTGGAAAGATGGACGGCAAACCCACCTGCATTTACCTTAATAATTAATTGTATTGATATGTTGGACGAAGTAGCGATGTCGATAGGCGTGAACCTGCCATCTAGGTATAATACCATTAAATCTTTGGTGCCTGAACATTACATGAAGTATCTGTACAAGAAGCTAAGTTCTCCAAAAGGAATTGTCTACAATAAAAAGTATCGGTTAAGATTAGTAGCCAAAAGTGATTCAATCGAAATGATTGCAAAAAAGCCAACAAAAGTAATAGGACAATATATGCTGGAAACGCCAAATTCAAAATGGATCCTGCAGACTTTAAAATAATTTATTGACAAATGTCCTTACTTTTTGAACCAGAAAACTTATTACCAAAAGACGGGATTGCCATCTACCATGGGGTTGTATTCAATGAAAAGGAGGCGACTCGAATTTGTAAGGATTTATTGGATACCATCCCTTGGAAACAAGACGAAGTGGTGATGTTTGGAAAAAAAATCATGACCAAGCGAAAAGTGGCTTGGTTTGCCGATGCCGGCATTACCTATACTTATGCAGGGGTCAAAAAATCAGGATTACAGTGGACAGAACCTTTGCTTGTGATTAAGCAAAGAATAGAAGCCATCACCGGGGCGAGTTACAATGCCTGTTTACTCAATTTATACCATGAAGGTGAGGAGGGGATGGGATGGCATCAAGACAATGAAAAAGAAATAGTCTCAGAATCCTCCATTGCTTCTGTGAGCTTAGGAGCAGCAAGAAAATTTGCCTTTAAACATGCCACCACCAATGAACGTTTAGACATTGAACTAGCCAATGGCTCATTGTTAGATATGAAAGGTCCTATCCAGCAAAATTGGTATCATTCCTTACCTAAGACAATGCGCATCAAACAATTACGTATCAATTTGACTTTTAGGCGGATGCATTCGCAAGCTTAATGTTAAATTATTTGGATCATTTCTGCTATTTAGGGCGCTTACTAGAAGTTAAGATGTTCCTATTACATAACATGGAACATATTTGGGGTATAATTATTTTTTTTTCAAAAAATTTTATCTAATTTTTGGGCCAATTAAAAACAAAAAAATGAAAAAAACATTCTTCGTAGCATTGCTTGCTACCACCTTATTTGCATGTTCAACTCCAGCTGAAAAAACTGCTTCTGCCGAAACAGATGCTACCGCATCTAGTTGTGTTAAAGAAGGTCCAGAAGTTGACTTAATGAAAAAAGCTATCACAGCTTATAGCAATGGTGACTGGGCTACAGCTGCATCTTGCTTTAGTGATACTGCAAAATCATGGCATAATAATGATTCAGTTGCTATGAAAATGTCTGACAGAATTGAATTATTTAAAAAACAAAGAGAAAGTACAGGTGTTGTTGTAGATGCTGGCACACCTAATTTAGAAGTGGTGACAGTGCCAACAACAGATGAACAATACAAAGGAATTAAATGGGGCCATGCTTGGGTTAATTTCAAAAACACGTCTAAAACAGGGGAGATTTCAAAAAGTTTAACTTTTATATCTTTTGCTATTAAAGATGGTAAAATTCTATGGGAACAAGTAATCTATGATGCTAAATAAATAATAAATCTATGAAAAAAACAATTTTAGTAATGGCAACCGCCATTACATTATTTGCTTGTACAAATCCACAAGCAACAACAAGTACTAATTCAGATGATGCAATGATGGCTGAATTCAACGAAAATGCAAAAGTGGTAGATGCGGGTTTTAAAGCATTTGCTAAAAACGACTTAACTGAATTTGCAACTTATATAGCTGATACTATTAAATTCCATGGTCCTGGTATCAATGATACAGCAGCTATTGGCAAGGAAGCAATGTTAGAAAGACTTGCTAATTTCCATAAAATGCTTAAGAATGTAAATGCAAATGTTGAAGTAATGTTACCAGGATTGGATACAGCTTCTTTGAAAGCAGATGGTAGTGTTAGAACATATGTAAGATGGCAGTCTGAATCAATTGCAAACGGTGTAAAATTTAATCAAAAATTTTATGCGGTGTACAAATTCAATAAAGACCATAAAATTATTGATGCGGACGAATACTTTGATGTAACTGGACTAATTAATGCTGCTACTGCACCAAAGCAATAAGCGTTTAAAGTTGGTATAAAATACGAAGAAAGGGCCCTTAGCAATAAGGGTCTTTTTTATTCTAAACAGGTCTAAATTGACTTTAATTTGGATTATTAGCTACAGATTCTGCTACATGATTTATATTGATTGAATAATAATTAAATCATATATTTACATTGCCCCCAAAGGATAGTTTAAAACAAATAAACTATGAAAAAAGTAATCCTAGCATTGGGCGTTTTATTTCTTTTTGCTTGTAATAAAACAGATTATGGAAAAGATATTTCCGAGTTAAAAAATCAAATTACAATACTTCAGGGTCAATTTGGGTTGTTACAAAAAACAACAGATTCGTTAAATAATGAATTAAAATTAACGAAAACACAAATTGTAATGATTAATACAAAAATTGATTCGTTATTTAAAAGAATTGACATAGTTAATACTCAACTTAGTTTGTTAACGTCTGATTTAAATTCAAAGATTACTTTGTTGGCTAGTCAAACAGTTACACAACAAAATGAAACTAGTAAATCAATTCTTGTTTTAATTAGTCAAATCACCACATTACAGAAAGAATTATCCGATTTAACTAAACAGATTGCTTTAGAAAAAGAGTTACATATTAAAATTAATGGATTTGAGATAATGCCTGTTGATTCAAGATTGAAATCAACTAATAAAGGAGTTATTACTGTACCCGTTGTAATTGTAAATTATATACCTACGTCAGATGGTATTTATTTGGATAAAAACTTAACATTAGGATCAACCATACCATGGGATGAGGCACATAAGTATTTATTAAGTAGGGCTAAAAATAAAATTTTAACAGATAAGATAATTGAAAAAAATGCGATTGAAGAGAGTACTAAATTTAGAGACTATACAACAAATACCGTTAAACCATATGTTGACATAGATGTTGTTGCATATATTAACGTATATGATGTAAAATATATAAAAACAGAAACTCGTTCAGTTGATACAACTGATGATAACATTAATAATCCTGTAATAATAGATTGGTACCGACTTGATTATAAAGATATTGCTTCAAGAATTAATCTTGGTAATTATGTTGACAATAAGGGAGTTAAAGAAGTTTGGTTAACAACTTTCCCTAAAGAGGCGGGTTACCTGAGTTTTAATGTTCCTGAATCAAATATGTCCCCTAAAAATGGTGCCACCTATTATGATGTATCGAATGGTGGTGGGGACATGAATGATCTACCAAGATATAATAACACATATGTGGTATATGGTGATAATGGATGGAGAGGTGTTGACACAGATTTACATAATAGGGGTCATCAATTAGAATCACAGATGGCTTTTGTAGATAAGGACAATATTTGGTGGAGTAAATTTGCAAAAGTTGGAAGGGCAGGTAATACCCACTGGTGTCCAAATTCTAAAGAAGCTTATGATTATTGGAATAAAACATCAGCAAAGTCAGATATAATGACTTGGAAACCTTCTGGAGGTAACTACATAGACGTTAACGTAGATACTTGGTTAGGTAAAACCTATAAATTTGAAAGCTCTATAAACATGTCATCACCTGGTCCATTTGCTACAGGAACAATAAACTACTCTAATGATGCACAAGTGAAATGGTTTATATTTTGGTGGCAATCAGTTCCCGGTTATAATAATGGAATAATTGATGGAATAACTAAAGTAAATAATTGGTGGGATATTTTTTATAATTGGGATGACGCAATTAAAAATAATAAAAAGTTGGTTCAATAATTAATTCATAATTTATGAGTAGGTTAATATTTGCTTTGGGCTTTCTATTTGTATTTGCGTGTACTAAAACAGAAGTACCTAAAACTCCACCTACTCTTGTTGTTCAAGAAGAGGCCGTAAAATTTACTACCAACCTTGATACTGGAACCTATAATGTTGCTGA
>JBILAW010000013.1:0-19234 GCA_044354025.1 Sediminibacterium sp. | reverse complement strand
TTTAATCGCATATACTATTTATAAAAATTAAAAGGGCTTACTATGTAGTAAGCCCTTTGTTTAATATTGATACATACCAACATCTACAGCTTACCTATTTGATAGCAGATGAAAATGATGGATATGATTGTTGAATAACATTTTGCAAATTTACGGCCCTTTTATAAAATCCCCAACTAAAACAGCATAAAATACCTAATTTAGACAAGTAAACACGTATTTAAACTTGAACAATCCTTTTATGCAGCTATCTAGATCCTTATCTTCCCTTTTATTATGTTTACTTGTTTTTGCTAGTTTGTCTGCACAAGGTCAACAAATTGACAAAACAAGTAAAGTTAGCAATGGGGGAAAGATGCAACTGGTTTGGTCCGATGAATTTAATTACAAAGGATTACCTGACCCTACAAAATGGAATTATGATATGGGCGGTTGGGGATGGGGCAATAATGAATTGCAATATTATACCAAGGATTCATTAGGGAATGCTAGTGTAAACAATGGACTATTGACAATCGTATTGAAGCAACAAATAATGGAGGACCGAAAATATAGTTCGGCAAGATTAGTCACAAAAGGAAAAGGGGATTGGATCTATGGAAGAATAGATGTGCGTGCAAAATTACCAAAAGGATTAGGCACTTGGCCCGCTATTTGGATGTTAGGATCTACTACCCCATTAAAATGGCCTGATGATGGAGAAATTGATATCATGGAACATGTGGGATTTAATCCTGGATTCATTCATGCCACCACGCATACAAAAAGTTTTAACCATATGATTGGTAATCAAAAAACGGATACCATCATTGTGAAAGATTTTGATACTCAATTTCACGACTACTCTGTGATTTGGAATAAAGACAGTGTGACTATTTTATTTGACAATCAGGCTTATTATACTTTCAAAAACAATGGCACTGGCAAGGATGCGTGGCCTTTTGATAGACCTATGCATTTATTATTAAACATTGCATTTGGAGGCAATTGGGGTGGTGCAAAAGGCGTGGATGATGCCGTCCTCCCAGCAAAAATGGAGATTGATTATGTAAGGGTGTACCAATTAAAATAATGCATATTATTTCGTTTCAAACCAAACTGGTTTATCCGTTACGCCGTCCCCATTATAATTGATACATAATTCTTCGTCCACTGCAACTGCACGTTTTGTTTGAATTTGAATGGTCTTATGTTCAAAATCCATATCGTATTTGCAATTCGCATCCACATGATGATTGTAAATAGACACATAGCCCAAAGCCACCGCAGCTTCATGTTCATTGATCCCCCATTCAAAAATATAATCATGTAATAATGTAGTATCCACTAGCGCACGTTCTGTTTGATTTAAAACAATGACAGGTGCAATTTCAATGGTTGTTCCAGCAGGAATGGCCTCGGTTGTAAAAACCCCTCTACCTCGATGGGCGGTCTCCATAATGTACAAAATTGGCAATATCATTGCATAAAGTTAGCATATCCTAGTATGATTTCGTAAATTGCACCCATGTCAGCCGAATTAGAAGACGAAATCATATTATCAGAAGTTTTTTTAGAGATCCTCTCTAAAGAAGACATGCCGCTTTTAAAGGAATTTTTAGACGAGCAAAACATCAGTGATGTGGTGGAGCTTGTGAATGAATTCCCCGAAAAGGAAGGCTTGATTGTGGATACTATGACCGTACATCGTGCAGTAAGTGTCTTCAAATTATTGGACATCAACCAGCAGAAGGATATCATCAAAGAACTCCCTGCAAGAAAGACAGCGAAGATCTTAAATGAATTGCCTCCAGATGACCGTACTGACTTCTTTGAAGAATTACCGAAAGCAGCTATCCGTGACCTCATAAAATTATTGGATCCCGAAGAACGTAAAATTACTTTATCGCTTTTAGGTTATCCTGATGATTCAGTTGGACGTATGATGACGCCCGATTATGTCTATGTATATCCGAATTATACTGTTGCGCAAGTTTTAGACAATATCAGAAAATATGGTAAGAATTCAGAGACCATTGACGTGATTTATATTATTGATGAATTAGGTTGCTTGGTGGATGATATTCGAATTAGAGATTTATTATTAGCAAAACCAACTGATGTCATTAAAGACATTATTGATGGTAGGTATGTGGCGTTGAATGTATATGACGACCAAGAGCATGCGAGTCAGGTATTTAAAATGAATAATAGAGTCGCGATTCCAGTGGTCGATGACAATGATGTGCTATTAGGTATTGTGACCATTGATGATATCTTATGGGTAACCAATGAGGAGTTCAGTGAGGATATGCAAAAGATGGGAGGTACTGAAGCATTGAACGAACCTTATTTAGACATGTCAATCTTTAATTTATTCAAAAAAAGAATCACTTGGTTGGTCGTTTTATTCTTAGGTGAAATGTTGACTGCAACTGCGATGGGTTATTTTGAAGGAGAGATTGCAAAAGTCATTGTGTTGACTACTTTTATTCCTTTAATTTTATCCAGCGGTGGTAATACTGGTTCACAAGCTTCTACCTTAATCATACAAGCTATGTCGATTGGTGAAATCACAATTGAAGATTGGTGGAAAATTTTAAAAAGAGAAATTCTAAGTGGCTTATTATTAGGTTTGGTATTAGGTGTAATTGGATTTTTTAGAGTAATGGTTTGGCATTTTATTGCTCCAGGATTCTATGGAGAACATTGGATCTTAATTGCGAGCACGATCGGATTAACCTTGGTGGGTGTGGTGATTTGGGGAACCATCACTGGATCCATGCTGCCAATGGTTTTAAAAAGATTAGGCGCCGATCCAGCCGTTTCATCTGCCCCATTTGTTGCCACTTTAGTAGATGTCACTGCAATCCTTATTTATTTTGGTCTAGCATTTTTATTCTTGCAAGGAACCCTGCTTTAATCCTTGGCCATTCTTCCTTCAACATACTTAAAACAATAGAGTCCCGTCTTGTGCCATCACTAGTTGGTAGATGATTGCGTAATATCCCTTCTACAGTGCATCCAATTTTTTTCATGGCCGCAATGCTTCGTTTATTTCTGTTGTCTGCACGAAATTCAACACGCTCAAAGCCGATTGTTTCAAATGCAAATTCTAAGAGCAATAATTTACAGTGTTCATTCAAACCTGTTCCCCAAGTGCTTTCACTATACCAGGTATATCCAAATTGTGTCGAACTATTATTTAATTGTATATCGTAAAATCTTGTACTGCCTACATACTTATTTTGTAGTTTATCAAAGACAATAAATGGATAAGCAGATTTCAACTGTCTTGTTTCAATAGCAGTCGCAATATATTGTTCAAATTCTTGATCAGTTGTGATAGGTGTTAAAGCGTATTTCCAAAGTGTTGATTCTTCTTTGACATAAGGCGATAAAAAAACCGCATCTTCTTGCACCAAAGGACGCAATAACACGCGTTCGTTTTGTAAAATAAAGTCTGCAGTGACGTCAAAATCTACTTTGTGATGCATACATTAAATTATTAATGTTTAATTTTGCTTAAATTATTGAATAAAGTTCAAATCATCAAAATATGTGTGGAATCGTAGGTTATATTGGTCATAGAGAAGCATACCCAATTGTATTGAAAGGATTAAAGCGATTAGAATATCGTGGCTATGATAGTACAGGTGTAGCGATCATTCAAGATGGTAATTTACAAGTGCATAAGAAAAAGGGTAAGGTGGTTGAATTAGAAGAAGCGGTGGTTGGTAAAAATATGCACTCCAATATTTGTATCGGGCATACCCGTTGGGCTACACATGGCGAACCATCTGACCGCAATGCGCATCCGCATTTATCTAACAATGGCAGATTGGCCATGTTACACAATGGTATTATTGAGAACTATACACAAATCAAAACAGAACTACTTTCCAAAGGATATACTTTTAAAAGTGATACCGATACCGAAGTATTATTGAATTTCATTCAAGACATCCAAGACAATAACAATAGTAATTTAGAAGAAGCTTTACGCATTGCGTTAAAAAGAATCGTTGGTGCTTATTGTATTTTATTAATAGACCAAGAAGATCCTGAAACAATTATTGCTGCGCGTAAAGGAAGTCCTTTGGTGATTGGCATTGGAAAAGACGAACATTTTTTAGCGAGTGATGCCTCTCCTATCATCGAATACACCAAGGAAGTAGTGTATGTGAATGATTATGAAATTGCGATTGTGAAAAAGGATGAATTGATTTTGAAAAATTTAGGCAACGAAAAGCAAACGCCATTTATACAAAAACTAGATATGGAATTAGCGGCCATTGAAAAAGGCGGCTATGACCATTTTATGTTGAAAGAAATTTTTGAACAGCCCGCCACTATTTTTGATTGCTTAAGAGGTAGACTTTTACACGAGCAACAGCAAATCATTATGGCTGGGGTAGACAATCATTTAGAAGCATTGACAAAAGCGTCGAGAATCATGATTGTCGCATGTGGCACAAGTTGGCATGCTGGCTTGGTTGCAGAATATATGATTGAAGAATTATGTCGCATACCTGTAGAAGTAGAATACGCATCAGAATTTAGATACCGTAATCCGGTGATTCATCCTGGCGATGTGATTATTGCGATCTCTCAAAGTGGTGAAACAGCAGATACCTTGGTTGCATTAGAAAGCGCTAAAGAAAAAGGTGCTTTTATATTTGGTGTGGTGAATGCAGTGGGAAGTAGTATCGCAAGATTGAGTCATGCTGGGGCTTATACCCATGCAGGACCTGAGATTGGAGTTGCTAGCACCAAAGCATTTACAGGACAATTAGCTGTATTGACTATGATGGCGTTGAAAATAGCAAAGGCAAAAGGAAGCATTTCTGATGAGCGCTATGAACACTTAATCAATGAACTCGCATCTGTACCAGAAAAAGTAAAAACAATTTTAGCAGACACTACAAAAATTGAAGCAATTGCAAAACAATACAAAGACGCTAAGGACTTTTTATATTTAGGAAGAGGTTTTAATTTTCCAATTGCATTAGAAGGTGCATTGAAATTAAAAGAGATTACCTATATCCATGCCGAAGGGTATCCAGCAGCAGAAATGAAACACGGACCAATCGCCTTGGTGGACGAAAATTTACCGGTTGTTTTTGTAGCGACCAAAGACCTGTACTATGAAAAAGTAGTTTCCAATATCCAAGAAATTAAAGCAAGAAAAGGTCAAATTATTGCTGTTGCATCCGAAGGTGATACCGTCCTGCCAACCATGTCCGACAATATCATGTTTGTACCTGAAATCGACGAAGTCATTGCCCCATTATTAAGTGTCATCCCTTTACAATTATTAAGTTATTATGTGGGTGTAGCTAAAGGGATTGATGTAGATAAACCAAGAAACTTGGCGAAGTCTGTTACCGTAGAGTAGTCAAGGAAGGAATAGAGGAAAATAGTTTTAATAGGGGTAGATTGTTAAACAAAACCTTTAGGTGGGATCATACTACCTAAAATTTTGCTATACTTTAATAAGTTTCTAAAAACTTATTATTATATTTAGTTATGCAAAATTTTATCAAAATTTTCAAATACGCAACTCCTTTTGTATTGTATTTCTTAGGCTATTTAAGTTTTACAAAATCTGGTTGGTATTGTTGGACACCATTGATCTATACATTTTTTATGGTGCCAATGGCCGAACTATTTATTGCACCCAATCCAGCAAATTTAGACGCAGCCGAAGAACAATTGGCCAAAGCCAATCAATGGTATGATGTCGTATTATGGTGCACTGTGCCGCTTCAGTATTTTTTATTGTATACTTTTTTTACCCATATTGGATCCAGCCAATCAAATGTAGATACCTTGGGCAGCATCATTGGTATGGGTTTATTATGTGGCGCATTTGGAATTAATGTCGCACATGAATTAGGACATAGAACCAATCCATTTGAACAATTTTTAGCAAAATCTTTATTGCTTTCAAGCTTATACATGCACTTCTTTATCGAACACAATAAGGGGCACCATAAACATGTAGCAACACCGCATGATCCTAGTACCGCCAAATTCAAACAATCTGTATACGCATTTTGGATACAAACTTTTATTGGCACTTATTTAAGTGCTTGGCATATTGCTATTGAGGATGCAAAAAAGAAGAAGGGTTTCTTACCTGTCATCTTCAATGAAATGATGTTGTTTCAAATCATTCAATTAGGATTGGTTCTACTAATTTTTATAAATTTTGGAATCACTATAGCTGCTTATTTTATACTTGCTGCTTTCTTAGGCGCCATCTTACTTGAAACGGTTAACTATATAGAACATTATGGTTTGCAAAGAGAAAAAGGATCAACTGCATTATTTGAAAGAGTGCAGCCACATCATAGTTGGAATAGCAACCACATTATTGGAAGATTGATGCTTTTTGAACTAAGTAGACATAGCGATCATCATTATATGGCCTCTCGCAAATACCAGGTTTTAAGAAATATGGATGAAGCGCCTCAAATGCCAACGGGTTATCCTGGCATGATCATCCTTTCTCTCTTCCCTCCAATCTGGTTTAAAATCATGCATCAACAGATGCGCAAATACAGTCTTTTACCCAATAATTAAGGCTCCGTTTAAAATGTCGTACCTTGCAGTCCATTATGAGTACGAATTTTAAAGAATTAGGCCTAATTGAGCCTATCCTATTAGCCCTTTTCGAAGAAGGCTACACCACCCCAACGCCTATTCAAGCACAGTCGATCCCTATTATATTAGATGGAAAAGACCTACTTGGTTGCGCACAAACCGGCACAGGTAAAACTGCCGCTTTCACCCTTCCTATTATCCAATTATTATTAAAAAATAAACCTGCAGAGAGGCGTAAAAAAATTAGAACATTAATTGTTACGCCAACACGCGAATTGGCTATTCAAATTGCTGAAAATTTTGAAGCATATGGAAGACACACGCCTTTAAATTGTACGGTTATTTTTGGTGGCGTAGGTCAAGGACCACAGGTGACTGCACTCAGAAATGGCGTAGATGTAGTGATTGCTACACCAGGTCGTTTATTGGATTTAATGAATCAAGGCCATCTTAGTTTAAGGGACGTTGAATTTTTTGTATTAGATGAGGCCGATCGTATGTTAGACATGGGATTTGTGCACGATATCAAAAAATTATTGGCAGTCTTACCAAAGAAAAGACAATCCCTATTCTTCTCTGCAACCATGCCTACTGAAATTGTGAGTTTAGCAAACGCTATTTTAAATAAACCAAGCTCAGTATCGGTTACACCAGTTTCGTCGACAGTAGAAATTATTGAACAATCGGTTTATTTTGTAGATAAAGTCAATAAGAATTCCTTACTAATGGAATTGTTGAAAGACCAAAATATCAAAAACGTATTGGTCTTTACTAGAACAAAACATGGTGCAGACAAAGTGGTGAACCTACTTGTGAAAAACAATGTTTCTGCAGAAGCGATTCATGGTAATAAATCTCAAAATGCAAGACAAAGAGCATTGAGTAATTTCAAGGATCAATCTACAAGAGTATTGGTTGCTACTGATATTGCTGCAAGAGGAATTGATGTGGATGAATTAGCGCATGTGATTAATTTTGAGATTCCGAATATCCCCGAAACATATGTACACCGAATTGGAAGAACAGGAAGAGCTGGTGCCTCTGGCGCAGCCTATTCCTTCTGTGATTATGAGGAAAAAGTATTTTTGAAGGATATTGAAAAGTTGATTGGCAAAACGATCCCTGTGATTGAAAGCCATCCCTACCCAATGCAGCAGTTTCACGCAAATAAAACCTCAAAAGACGCAGGATGGGGCAAACCCAATAACACCAGAGGCAGGGCTCCACGTGAAGGCGGAATGAATAGTGGACAAAACGGAGGACAAAAAAGACGATTTCCTAATTCAAAACCGACTAGGTAATATTATCTTTGAGATAAGTACCTAAATCGTTTTTATGAAAAAAATGCTGATTGGCTTTTTGTTCCTTTTCACAGTTATCTCTAATTCCCTATTTGCCCAAGAGCGTCCGATTGTAAAATCTGACCTTCTAAGCAGTGCAAAGTTAATAGACCTTCAATTCACAGATTCTGAAATTGATTCCTTATTCAATGACGTAATTGACAATTTGGCGAACTACAAAGCCATGCATGCATTGTCATTGAACAATAATACTCCACTTAGTCTTTGGCATACTGCTATCCTGCCAGGCATGAAATTAAACAAAGTGCAAAAACCAATTATTTGGGATGCACCTACTGCAGTTAATTTACCAGCTAATAAAAATGAGCTTGCTTTTTATTCGATCGAACAACTGGCTTATTTAATTAAAAATAAAAAAATCAGTTCGGTTGCATTGACGCAATTCTTTATTGATAGAATCAAAAAATACGGTGACACATTACAATGTGTGATTAGCATTCAGGAAGATCTTGCTTTTGCGCAAGCAAAACAAGCAGATGATGAAATAGCTGCAGGTAAATACCGAGGTCAATTACATGGTATCCCTTATGGATTAAAAGATTTATTTGCAATAAAAAATACCAAGACCACTTGGGGCGCTGCGCCTTACCAAAATCAAGTCATCCAAGAAGACGCTTTTGTATATGAAAAAATGAAAGCAGCCGGAGCTGTATTGGTCGCTAAATTTACTTTAGGTGCACTCGCTATGGGAGACTATTGGTTTGGTGGCAGAACAAAGAATCCATGGAATTTAAAGAATGGCTCTTCTGGATCTTCTGCTGGTTCAACTTCTGCAACTGTTGCAGGATTGGTTCCATTTGCAATTGGAACAGAAACCTGGGGAAGCATTGTATCCCCTGCTACAACTTGCGGCGCCACTGGACTTAGACCTACATTTGGAAGCATTAGCCGTTCTGGCGGAATGGCATTGAGTTATAGTTTAGATAAAGTGGGACCTATTACACGTTCTGCCAATGATGCAGCCATTGTGTTTCATTTTTTACACGGCACAGATGGCAAAGACGGATCTGCTGTAGATATGCCATTCAATTACGCACCAAAGACAAATCTTAAAACTTACAAGATTGCCTACGCAAAAAATTATTTTGATAAAATAAAAGATACCAATCGTTCAGAGTTTGAAGTGTTGAAGCAATTCAAAAAAATGGGGATTGAATTAATTCCAATCAACTTTCCAGACAGTGGTGTTTACCAGTTCAATATCATGGACATTGTGATTGGCGCTGAAGCTGGTGCACAATTTGACGATATGACGCGATCAGGATTAGATGATGCATTAACAAGACAAACAAAAAATGATTGGCCGAATTCATTTAGAACCTCCAGGTTTGTACCTGCCGTAGAATATATCAATGCACAAAGGCATAGAACGATACTCATGCAAAAAGTAAATGAAGTGATTTCGCAATACGATGCCATTATTTGCCCATCTAGAGGCGGTGGCAATCAATCTGCTATCACCAATTTAACAGGCCACCCTGTGGTTTGTGTACCAACAGGATTAGACACAAAATGGCAACTACCTACAGGCATAAGTTTTGTAGGAAAATTGTTTGACGAAGGCACTATTTTAAATATTGCACATCAATATCAAAAAGCAACTGGTTGGGATGAAATGCATCCTACCATGTTCAAATAATTCGTAAAGACTATGAATGAAATTAAGAAAGTAGCGATTCCACAATTAGGTTATGGTTTCATAAAGGATCTACCTAAGGGCAAAGACGAATACTATTTGCGCAATCAACAAAATAGAAGTGGCATAAAATACCGCTCCCTAACTGCATTGGAGATTGAAATTTTAGTGCGCAATGGAAATTCAAGTGATGATTGGTCGAAACTTTTGGTATCCAATGCCTTTAATCCAGAATTGGTTAAGAACTGCTCTTTTTTTGGATTGGTTCGTATTGGTAATTTAGAAACAACCTGTCTTTGCTTTAGTGATTTAACAGTGCCTGTAGGACTATATAATTCTACGATCATCAGTGCTGATTTTGGCAACAATGTCGCCATTCACAATGTCAACTATCTATCCCATTATATTGTTGGAGACGAGGTGATTATCAATAACGTCAATGAACTCGTAACAACCAACCATGCAAAATTTGGGAATGGTATTCTTAAAAAAGGCGAACCTGAGTCTGTAAGAATTTGGTTAGAGCTTTGCAACGAAAATACCGGCAGGAAAGTCCTTCCATTCAATGGTATGCGTGCAGCAGATGCCTTTTTGTGGACCAGAAATAGGCAGGATCAAGTACTACAAGATAAATTTATTGAACTGACAGAAAAACAATTTGATAATAAGCGAGGCTATTATGGAAAAATTGGAGATCGTTCGGTAATCAAAAATTGTAGAATCATTAAAGACACTTGGATAGGCACAGATGCCTATTTAAAAGGTGCTAATAAAATAAAGAATGTGACCATCAACTCCAATGAACTTGCTAAGACGCAAATTGGAGAAGGATCAGAATTGGTGAATGGTATTATTGGATATGGTTGTAGGGTATTCTATGGTATCAAAGCAGTGCGATTTATCATGTCGGATTACTCACAATTAAAATATGGTGCAAGATTGATCAACTCATTTTTAGGAGCGAATGCGACCATCTCTTGTTGTGAGGTACTGAACTCATTAATTTACCCAGCACACGAACAGCACCATAACAATTCCTTTCTTTGTGCTGCGCTAGTAATGGGTCAAAGCAATATTGCTGCTGGTGCGACACTGGGATCCAACCACAATAGCCGAGGGGCAGATGGCGAAGTGATTATGGGCAGAGGCTTCTGGCCAGGACTATGTGTGAGCATTAAGCACAATTCTATTTTTCCAAGTTTCACCATTTTAAACAAAGGGGATTACAATTATGAATTGAATATTCCAATTCCATTTTCACTCATTAGCAATGATCTTACAAAAGATGAATTGGTAGTGATGCCTGGCTATTGGTTTTTATACAATTTTTATGCGCTAGCAAGAAATGCTTGGAAATACCAAGACAGAGATAATCGAAAAAATATAGACCAATATTTTGAATACGACTATTTAGCACCAGACAGTGTTCATGAATTAATCAAAGGCAGAGCCATTATTGCAATCGCAGTTGCGAAAGCACAATTATTAAAAGAAAAGAAGTCCACCCAAATTACAGAGAATCAATTAGTACAATTAGGTTGTAAATTACTGAGTACAAAAACAAAAAAAGAAATTGACCAATTAGATGTTTTTGTAGAAGGATTTGAAAATAGCAAGCGTAAAACTAGATTGATCAAATGTTATGACGCTTTTGCCATTTTTGAAAAAATGATTTTCATATATGGCATGGATCAATTGATACTCAAACTAAATCAAAATGGATTAAAGGGTTTATCCGCAAAGGTTAAAGCAATCAAAACAACTGGTGCAGCTACCGAATGGAGTAATATTGGAGGACAGCTGATCCCTTCTAAATCGGTTCAATCCATGCTTCAGCAAATTAAAACAGACAAACTAGGTAGCTGGAATGCAGTGCATCAATATTATCAAAAAGAAACAGATACGTATTTAGCTAAAAAGAATTCGCATGCGCTTTATTGTCTAGAATTGTTAGAAGGAACAACTATTAGTAGCCTTAGTAACAAAAAATTGAATGAATGGCTAGATCGTTATCAAGCAATTAAAGAAGAGATTACACAAAAAATAAAAAGCTCCAGAGCCAAAGATTATACGAATCCATTTAGAAAAATGGTCTATCAAAACCAAGCCGAAATGGATGCGATTGTGGGTGACTTAAATGACAATAGTTTTATTGCAAAGCAAAATGCTGATCAAAAGCAATTAAACAAATTGATCATCGAATTTAAACAAGCATTAAAGGCCAAATAGACTCATTCCAATACCAAGCTGCCATTGGGTAGTTCTCCATTTTGTTTGATCTTGTAATTCATTGATATTTTGTAAGCCAACTACATATCTGCCGTAAACAAAAAAGCCACCAAGATTGACTTTTGCGCCCCCAACAAAGGAGAACTCGCCTTGATTGAATGCTAGTTCTGTATTCTCTTTAGCGTTTTTCTTTTGGTCTATTAATATACCATATTGAGGCCCAGCTTGTAAAAGCAATGAAGAGAATGGTTTTACTTGAACCAATAATGGAACAGCCAGGTAGGTTAAGTGATAGGTTTGTGGATTATACCTATTATCTCCCAAAACATCTCCAATAGAAAGATTTGTAGCTAATTTAGTTTGTGAAAGTAATAGCTCTGGTACCAAACTTATTTTTTCTGTGAGTCCAATTTGCGCAGTAACTCCACCGTGAAAGGATGCGGAATGTCTGTCTACAGCCACTGAATTTACACTGGTTAAATTATGACCTATTTTAATGCCAATGTTTATTTTTTCTTGTGCTGTAGCAGTAAAAGCAATAAAAATAGTAGCAAGTAGAATAAATTTTTTCATCATGATTATTTTAAGGGTGACCCAAATAGCAAAACCATCTAGTAATATCTATAGAACGTGTAAAATTAAATTTTGTTTCATAACACTGGCATTAAACCAATTCCAATACTGTAATTTCTGGCATAATCCCCACTCTTCCTGGATAGCCTAAAAATCCAAAACCTCTGTTAACGTATAATTTTTGATCTCCTTGATCGTACAATCCGGCCCATTGTTTATACACCCATTGCACAGGACTCCATTTGAAATAAGGGTTTTCTAAGCCAAATTGCATCCCATGCGTGTGGCCAGATAACATTAGATCAACTTGTGGAAATTCAGGAATCACTTGCGCCTCCCAATGACTTGGATCATGACTCATTAATATAATCACTTCATTTGGATCCACCCCCTCAAGCGCTTTATTCAATTGACCATATTTAGGAAATCTCGCTTTTGCGCCCCAGTTTTCGATGCCCACTAATTTAATTTGAGCACCCTCTTTTTCAATGGCAACATGTTCATTCATTAATAATTTCCATCCCATAGAAGCATGTACGGCTTTTAATGCATCCAAATTAGCTGCTTTAGCTTCTTTGGAAGGCCATTGCACATAATCCCCATAATCATGGTTACCTAAAGTACTAAATACGCCTTTTGATGCAGTCAATTGACCAAACACCTCGGTCCAATCCTGCATTTCAGTTGCCTTATCATTCACTAAATCTCCTGTAAAAAGAATTAAGTCTGCTTTTTGTTGTTGAATTAAATCGATTCCTTTTTGAACTGCCCCTTTTTCTTTTAAACTGCCACTATGGATATCACTGATATGAATAATTTTAAATCCCTTAAATGCTGCAGGCAAATTTTTAATAGCCACTTTTTTTTGCACCAATTGGTACTTGTATTTATTGCCAAAACCATAGAGCAAAGAAAAAAACAAGGATGAAGACACGCCAACTCCTAGCCAATTTAAAAATGCGGATCTAGGAATCCCTTGCTCTGTATTCATGAATTTTGCACCAGCTGAAGATGCCACCTGCCCTAAGGTCCAAAAAGCGCCCCTCCTCAAATCATCCACCAAAAAAAATACGACCAGCGTGATTTGGGCAATGACCCAGCCAATCCCAATCGAAAAAATATACTGTCTAAAATAGGGATTCACAATAAAAGGGAATAGCAAAAAAGAACCCAAACTGGCAATGCATAGAAACCAATAGCCATAACTAACCGCTGTTTTTATACCTACACTTGCCCCATTAAGTATGATTTTTAACACATGAAAGATGTAAAAATCAATCAAAATCAAGAAAGTAATGAGGATAAATGCAAAAACGGGGTTCTTCATAGTTCGGATTAAGGTGTAAAATTAAGCCTAATTGTTACTATTTATGCCGTATTTTTGGAGCAAATTAAGGAGGCTTTTTTTATGGCAAGAATTATTGGTATAGCAAATCAAAAAGGAGGCGTGGGTAAGACCACTTCGGCAATCAATATTGCTGCAAGTTTGGCTGTTTTAGAATATAGAACACTGTTAATTGACGCTGATCCTCAGGCAAATAGCACTACTGGAGTTGGTTTTGACTTACATAATATCACAACCAGCCTTTATGATGCAATGATCAATGGTACCCCATTGTCAGATGTCGTTTTAAAAACAGAAATTCCTCATTTAGACCTTGTCCCTTCTCATATCGACTTAGTGGGTGCAGAAATCGAATTGGTGAATTTCCCAAATAGAGAAAACGTTTTAAAAAACTTATTAACCGCCTTAGATGATCAATACGATTTTATCATCATTGACTGCCTGCCATCCCTAGGCCTCATTACTGTGAACGCCTTGGTTGCGTCCAATAGTGTGATTGTGCCAGTTCAGTGTGAGTTCTTTGCTTTGGAAGGATTAGGTAAATTATTGAACACCATTAAAATTGTTCAAAGTAGATTAAATCCAGAATTACAGATAGAGGGTATTTTGATGACCATGTATGATGGTCGACTTAGATTAAGCAACCAAGTTGTAAGTGAAGTTCGAAAGCATTTTGATGAAATGGTGTTCTCCACAATTATACATCGTAACACTAGATTGAGTGAAGCCCCTAGTGTGGGTAAACCAGTTATTTTATATGATGCAGATAGTAAGGGCACAGTGAACTATTTAAATTTGGCAAAAGAAATTTTACAGAAAAATGGCATGACTAAAATGAGTAATGCCGAGAGAATAATAGATTAGTACAATGAGTAAAAGCATACCCAACAAAGATTTAATTGGTAAAGGACTTCGCACTTTATTGCAGAATATGGATGCAGAGTTTAAAAACCCTGCAGGAAAGGTTCAACCTGCTGCTATTGAAAAAGCTGTAGCCATTAATAGGATTGCATTGACAAGTATTATTGTTAATCCTAAGAATCCAAGAAAAGACTTTGACGAAAAGGCTCTACAAGAACTGGCGCAGTCTTTGAAAATGCATGACTTGATCCAACCGATTACAGTTGCGCAATTAACCAATGGCAAGTTCCAATTGATTGCAGGAGAAAGAAGATTTCGTGCTGCAAAAATCGCTGGTTTAACGGATGTGCCAGCCTATATTAGATTAGGAAACGATAAAGAACTATTAGAACTCGCATTATTAGAGAACTTACAAAGAGTTGATCTTAATGAAATCGAAGTGGCATTGAGTTACCAAAGAATGATGGATGAATTGAACTATACTCAGGAACAAGTAGCCGAGCGCATGGGTAAAGATCGTTCCACTGTTTCCAACTATATCCGTTTATTAGAATTGCCACCTGCTATTCAGGCTGCACTTAGAAACGGAAGTTTGAGTGTAAGTTTAGCTAAATTATTGATAGGCAAAGAGGTGGACAAGCAACTTTTCTTATTAAAAGAAATTATTGAAAAAGGATTGACAGTGCGTCAAACAGAAGCGCTTATTAAAAATTTAACACCAGCACCAGGATCAAAAAATCCATCCAATAGTACGAATCAAAATCAGCTATCACCTGTATACCAGAGATTGGAAAATAAATTGAAAGACCATTTTGGGACTCAAGTTCAATTACAGCATCAAAAAAACGGATCGGGCAAAATTACCATTAGCTACAATGATTTAAATGCTTTGAACAAGATCCTTGACGCAATGCAAGTAAGTATTAGTTAGATGAAACGCTTCTATACCATATTGTTTTTGTTGTGTTTACAACAAACCTTGTGTGCACAAGATAGCACAATCAATATCGTAAAACATTCCCCCAAAAAAGCAACCAATCGTTCTGCCATCTTGCCTGGACTTGGACAAGCTTATAATAAACAATATTGGAAAATACCATTAGTATACGGAGTAATATCTGTGCCTGTTGTTACCTATATATACAATAACGATTTATATGCAAAAACAAAATTTGCCTATGAAGCAAGAATTCAAGAAGCCAATGGAGACAATTCCAATGTGAGCAAGATTGACCCTGTTTTAATCAATTTAAGCGCAGGTTCACTTCAGAGTTATCGAAATATATTTAGAAAGAATAGAGACGTATCTATTATGTGGTTTGTAATTGCGTGGGGGGTCAATGTGGTGGACGCTTCTGTATCTGGCCACTTAAAAGAATTTGATGTGAGTAATAATTTAGTAATGCAGATGGCTCCAATGAAATCAGATGCATATCAACAAGCTGGCCTATCTTTACAATTCAAATGGAAGTACACAAAATAAAAAAAATAATCATGAAAAAAGTATTCTTTATCCTAGCATTATTATGTACGCTACAAGTAGATGCACAAAAACTTATTGGAGGAAAAAATATCATCAAGGGTAATTTAACAAGCTTTGCTTTGAATAATTACCAATTGACGTACGAAAGAAGTATAAATCGTTTTATGTCTTTATCGGCTAGTTATCGATTTATGCCAAAAAGTGGGCTTCCATTAAAATCAACCGTAAAAAAATTCATAGACAATTCGGCTATAAATTATGATTTATTCCAAATGGGAAACAATGCCTTAACTTTTGAAAGTAGATTTTATTTAGGCTTACAAAAAATGTCGGGTTTTTATATTGCACCTTATGCTAGATTTGCAAATTTTGACTTAGGTGTTCCAGTATCCTATTCATATCAAGAAGCAACATTGATTGCACCAAAAACCGTAACTAAAATTGCTGATTTAAATGGTGTAATCAAGTCAAACAGTTATGGTGCTTATATTGGGCTTCAAAAACAATTACTAACAAAATTAGTGATTGATATCTGGTTCATTGGTGGGCACTATGGTAGTTCAAATGGTGCTTTGAATTTCGTTTCGCCAGAAAAATTACCGACACTTGCAGTTGATGCACTTCAAAAAACATTGAACGATACCAAATTGAATCCATTTGAGTTAACTTCTAAAGTGACCCAAAATGGCGCAACCGCTGACATGAAGGGACCTTGGGCAGGCTTTAGAGGCTTAGGCATTAGCTTGGGATTACGCTTTTAAGTAAACAATACTTGATTCATTTTCTTTAACTTTATTCCTGCAAAACGCTCCTTATGATACCTAACTATTTACAAGATTTATTCAAAGCGCAATCTTACGATCCCAATCAATTTTTCTTAATTGCTGGGCCATGTGTGGTGGAAGATGAGGCATTGGTGATGGAGATTGGAGAAAAGGTATCCACCATTTGTAAGAATTTAGGCATCCCCTATGTATTTAAAGCAAGCTACAGAAAAGCAAATCGTACCAGTGCGAATTCATTTACGGGCATTGGGGATGCTACTGGAATGGAATTGATTAAAAAAGTTGGTGCAACATACAATCTGCCTACAACTTCCGATATTCATGCGCAGGAAGAAGCTGCGATTGCTGCGCAGTTCATTGATATATTGCAGATCCCTGCCTTTCTTTGTCGTCAAACCGATTTATTAGTTGCTGCAGCTCAAACAGGCAAGATTGTGAATGTTAAAAAAGGACAATTTCTAAGTGGTGCCTCTATGAAATTTGCTGTAGATAAAATTAAATTAGCAGGCAACGAAAAAGTGATGTTGACCGAAAGAGGCAATACATTTGGCTACCAAGACTTGGTGGTAGATTACAGAAATATCCCTGCTATGGCAGAAAATAAAGTGCCTGTGATTATGGACTGTACGCATTCTTTGCAACAACCTAATCAAACTTCTGGCATCACTGGAGGTAATCCAAGTTTAATTGAAACGATTGCGAAAGCAGCCATTGCAACAGGCGCAGACGGATTGTTTATTGAAACACATCCGAATCCAGCCAATGCAAAAAGTGATGGCGCGAATATGTTGAAATTGGAATTATTGGAACCCTTATTAGAGAAATTAGTGCGCTTACGAAAAGCAGTGATCTAGTACTTTAGTGGATTGCGCTTACCTAAAAGGATATAGTGCTTCATGCTTCTCCAGAATGCCAATACCATGTAAATGATGACTGGAGATCCGAAGGTTAAAAAGGAGATATAAATAAACCACATTCTTATTTTAGAGCTAGCTATACCCAATCGCTCCCCGATGGCCGAGCAAACGCCAAAAGCGTGTAATTCTAGAAAATCTCTCAATTTTTGCATAGCTATATGTTTAAATCTATATCCAAATCTAACTAAAAAAGTGGACATAAAGTGCATTTTTTGATTGCGCCGAGGGTCATTTTCGCTTACCTTTGCATCAGTTTTAACACCTAAAATTGACAACTATGGCTTTTGATATCGAAATGATCAAAAAATTGTATGCTGAAATGCCAGCAAAAGTAGAAGCAGCTCGTAATATGTTGGGCCGTCCTTTAACTTTATCAGAGAAAATTTTATGCTCCCATTTACATAGTGATCAAAAATTAGAAGGCTTCGAAAGAGGTGGATCTTATGTTGATTTTGCACCAGACCGTGTAGCGATGCAAGATGCAACAGCGCAAATGGCTTTATTGCAATTTATGCAAGCAGGTCGTCCAAAAGTTGCTGTACCAAGTACAGTGCATTGCGATCACTTGATCTCTGCAAAAGTAGAAGCAAAACAAGATTTACAAGTTGCGACAACAGAAAGTAAAGAAGTATATGATTTCTTAGCTTCTGTGTCTAATAAATATGGTTTAGGTTTTTGGAAACCAGGTGCTGGTATTATTCACCAAGTGGTTTTAGAGAACTACGCTTTCCCAGGTGGATTGATGATTGGTACAGATTCGCATACCGTGAATGCTGGTGGATTAGGTATGTTGGCAATTGGTGTGGGCGGTGCAGATGCTTGTGATGTGATGGCAGGATTGGCATGGGAATTAAAATGGCCTAAATTAATTGGTATCAAATTAACAGGAAAATTAAATGGATGGACTGCTCCTAAGGATGTGATTTTAAAAGTAGCTGGTATCTTAACTGTAAAAGGTGGTACTGGTGCGATTGTTGAATATTTTGGTGAAGGTGCTACGAGCATGAGCTGTACAGGTAAAGGAACCATTTGTAATATGGGTGCGGAGATTGGTGCAACCACTTCTACATTTGGTTACGATGCAAGTATGAGCCGTTATTTAACATCTACAGGACGTGCAGATGTAGCCGCTTTAGCTGATACTGTAGCAGCGCACTTAACTGCAGACCCAGAAGTCTATGCAAACCCAACAAAATATTTTGACGAAGTGATTGAAATAGATTTAAACACTTTAGAACCACACTTAAACGGACCATTCACACCAGATTTAGCGACGCCTATTTCTAAAATGAAGGAAGTGGCTGCTGCAAACGGATGGCCTACAAAAATTGAAGTAGGTTTAATTGGTAGCTGTACCAACTCTTCTTACGAAGATATTAGCCGTGCAGTAAGTTTAGCTAAACAGGTTTCAGAAAAGGGTTTAACCATGCAATCTGAATACTTAATTACACCAGGT
>JBILAW010000018.1:0-18364 GCA_044354025.1 Sediminibacterium sp. | reverse complement strand
ACCGTTGGAATGAAATTTTAGAAAGAGCGGTTGCTAAAGGGAATGTTTTGGGATTGAGTGACGACTTTATCACTAAATACATGGATGCGGTGCACATGGAAAGTATACAACAACAAAATAAAATTATGAATAGCTAAAATTGCCTGGACCTTCCAGCAATTTTGGTTATTATAAATGGACTTGAATGAAAAATTGGAAAGTAAAATGCTCAAGCAGCACAGTTGAATTTGTGTTAGATGGCAAATTTGCAACGATTGGTAAAATGGTTGACAAAGCAAATGCAATTTATATCACTGACGAAAATGTGTATGCATTGCATCAACCACAATTCAAAGGGAAACCTACCATTGTGATGCCTGCTGGAGAAGCACATAAACAACAAGCAACAGTTGATTTTATTGTTGAAGCATTATTAAACTTTGGCGCCAATAGACAATCCGTTTTGATTGGTGTTGGAGGAGGTATTGTAACAGATATGGTTGGCTATGTGGCTGGAATATTTATGCGTGGCGTACAATTTGGGTTTGTTCCAACCACTTTACTAGCCATGGTAGACGCTTCGATTGGTGGGAAAAACGGCATCGATGTGGGCGTATATAAAAATATGGTGGGCTTGATTCGTCAGCCAGCATTTATTGTTTATGACCATAGTTTCTTAAATACATTGCCGAGCTACCAATGGGAAAATGGCTTTGCAGAAATCATCAAACATGCTGCTATCAAAGATGCAAAAATGATGCAGGAATTAAATCAAAATGATTTAGCCTTCTATCAAAAGAATAAAAAAGCTTTGGCTGCATTGATTCAAAAAAATGTAGAAATCAAAGTGAAAGTGGTACAAAAAGATGAATTTGAACAAGGAGATCGTAAGCTGTTAAATTTCGGACATACTTTAGGGCACGCGATTGAAAATGAACATGCCTTATTACATGGTCATGCAATCAGTGTTGGGATGGTCTATGCTGCTAAAATATCACAAGTATTACTAGGTTTCACTGGAACGGGTTTATTAGTAGAGACCCTAAAGAAATATGGTTTACCTACTGCCATGCATTTTGATATAGATGCAGCAATGCAAGTCATGCAAAAAGATAAAAAGAAAGCCAATGCTGGCATGCAGTATGTGCTTTTAAGTAAAATTGGGAAGGGGGTCTATGAAACTATGCCAATGAAAACTTTACAAAAATTGATTAAACTGTATTCTTAAAATGCGCGCAACAGTTCATCCAAATACAATAAAAGGGGAGCAGGTTGCACCAGCTAGTAAAAGTAGTATGCAAAGGGCATGTGCTGCCGCATTACTTCATAGAGGTACAACTCAAATTTTAAATCCTGGACATTCCAATGATGATCTTGCAGCTTTGGATGTCATTCAGAAATTAGGAGCTATAGTTCAAATAGAACAATCCACTAGTGATACATTAAATGCAACAACTATGCTTGTTCATTCAGATGGTGTAAAACCCATTGGTGCGTCAATGAATTGTGGTGAAAGTGGATTAGGCATTCGAATGTTTACACCTATTGCAGCATTAAGTGATCAATCTATAACTATTAATGGATCTGGCAGTTTATTAAAAAGACCGATGCATTTTTTTGATACTATTTTTCCAAATCTTGGAATTGAAATTCAATCTAAAGCCGGGTACTTACCTATCCAAATCAAAGGGCCTTTAAAGCCCGCAAATATTGAGGTAGATGGCTCTTTGAGTTCTCAGTTTTTAACTGGTTTGTTAATGGCTTATGCTGCTTCAGATGCAACAGACACGGTTATACAAGTAAAAGATTTAAAAAGTAAACCTTATATAGATTTAACATTGTCCGTGCTAAATGCATTTGGATGGAATGTGCAACATCATCAATATGAGCGTTTTGAATTTTTAACACATCCGCCTTTAGCTGCACATATTGATTATACAGTAGAAGGAGATTGGAGTGGTGCAGCTTTTTTATTAGTAGCTGGTGCGATTGCAGGTCCTATCACAGTGAAAGGTTTACAATTGAATTCAACGCAGGCCGATAAAGCAGTGATGCAAGCATTAAAAGCTGCTGGTGCATCCATTAATATTAATGAGCAATCAATTTTTATTGGTCCAGCAAAAGATATTACTGAAATGGATACTCAACTAAAAGCATTTGAATTTGATGCGACAGATTGCCCTGATTTATTTCCTCCTTTAGTGGCGCTTGCAGCCGTATGCGATGGAGTTACAATCCTTCATGGGGTAAGTCGTTTAGCGCATAAGGAAAGTGACAGAGGTCTCACACTGCAAACTGAATTTGCGAAATTGGGTATTCGAATAGCATTCAATCAGGATACAATGTTGGTGTATGGGGGAACCGGCATTCATGGAGCAGAAGTATTTTCCCAACACGATCACCGTATTGCGATGGCTTGTGGGGTAGCTGCTTTGTGCGCAGATGGACCCATTACGATCACTGATGCAGAAGCGGTGAGAAAGTCCTACACCGATTTTTTTATGCATCTGCAGCATTTAGGTGCAAAAGTTGATTTGGATTAAATTGCTTAACTTGTATTCACTATAAAAGTACATTCATGAATAGTTTTGGTACCTTATTTAAAGTTCAAATTTTTGGCGAATCACATGGTGAATGTGTAGGCGTTTTAATAGATGGATGCCCTGCAGGATTACCCTTGCAACAATCCCATTTTGTTGAAGATATGGAGCGTAGAAAAGGAGGCAAACAAAAAGGGACTACACCTAGACAAGAAGACGATATTCCTTTTTTTAAAACAGGTGTTTTTAATGATACCACCACTGGCGCACCACTCATGTTATTGTTTGAAAATAACAATACAAGAAGTGGTGATTATGAAAAACAAAGAGCCGTTCCAAGACCAGGTCATGCCGATTTTACAGCGCATCAAAAATTTGGCGGCTTTGAAGATTATAGAGGCGGTGGACATTTTAGCGGCAGGTTAACAGCAGGCTTAGTTGGAGCAGGCGTGGTTGCAAAAAAACTATTAAAAGACATTCAAATTCAAGCTACAATATTAAGTATTGGTGGCGAGACTGACTTAGAGAAAGGCTTGCAAAATGCCATTGATCAAAAAGACAGTGTGGGTGGAATTGTTGAATGCGTTGTCAAAGGATTACCAATTGGACTAGGAGAACATTTTTTTGATTCAGTGGAGTCTTTAATCAGCCATGCAGTGTTTGCGATTCCGGCAATCAGAGGTATTGAATTTGGAACTGGATTTGCGGCTGCAAATATGTTTGGGGTGGAGCACAATGATGCAATCATAGATGCATCTGGTAAAACAAAAACAAATCACGCAGGTGGTGTGGTGGGTGGATATACCAATGGCAATGAACTAGTTTTTAGGATTGCGGTAAAACCTACTTCTTCGACACCAAAATTGCAACATACTTTGAATTGGGAAACCAATACTCAGGAAGATTTTTCGGTAAAAGGCAGGCATGATTTATGCATTGCTTTAAGAGTACCCGTAGTACTCGAAGCGGTAACGGCGGTGGTGATAGCAGATTTAATGCTGATCGATCAACGAATACCAAGAATTATTCAATAATTTAAATTAGAAAAAAATGGAAAGTGAATTTATATATCATGTGACTACAAGTAAAGAATGGGAGGAAGCACAAGTAAAAAAAAGCTATTTGCCTAAAGATTTTGTAAAAGATGGGTTTATACATTGTTCAATCGAAAGACAAATAGAAGGCGTGCTTGAGCGTTTTTATCAAGGACATACAGGATTGGTGAAGTTGAAGATAGAAAAGGCTAAAGTACAAAGGCCAGTCTTATTTGAATTGGCGGAAGACTTGAATGAATTGTTTCCGCATATCTACGGCCCATTGAATTTAGACAGCGTGGTTGAAGTGATACCAATTTAACAACATGATTCATTTAAAACCAAGACCTATGAAAAAAGACATGAGTCAGTTGTTGGTTTTCGCTTATTTTTTATTGTATGCGCTGCCTATTCAGGCACAACAGGTTGATTCGAATACACTCACTACAAAAAACTATTTAGATAGTGTCAATATCAAACGGCATCAAAATAAAATTGACACCAATAGAATTAAAATCGAAATCAATCATATCATAGGCATTTCGAGTTTTTACAATAGCAAATTTAATGGTAGAGCAACCTCCATGGGGGAGCGTTTTTACAATAACAAGTATACCGCAGCTTGTAACTTATACAAATTGAATACAATTGTCAGGGTCACCAATTTACGGAATGGGAAGACGGTGCTGGTAAGGATCAATGACCGAATGCACCCCAATATGCTAAGAAAGGGGAGGGTGATAGATTTAAGTCAATCTGCAGCTAAACAGTTGGTTTTCAAATCAAAAGGACTTGTAAAAGTATCGGTAGACGCCATTGGGTATTCCAAAATGAACCCCAAAATGGATGAAAAATAGATCTTTAAAAAATTTCAATAATTCCCAATTAAGGCCTAAATTTGTGAGACATTTAACAAACAATTAATATGAAGAAATTATTATTTTCTCTAATCGCTTTGGGTTTTATTTTATCTGCTCAAGCTCAAACTAGCATGGGGGGGAAGAAAAAGTCCATCGCTGTAAGATTCAATGCTTTAGATTTTGGAACTGGTGAGAAAGTACAAAACGGTACTATAGGGTCTGTTTTAAATGCAAAAGAATGGGGACAATATGCATCTACAACAAAATCATTTGGTGTCAACTATACACGTCAATATACAGATCAAGTAGATCTTTATTCTAATCTAGATCTAGCAATTACACGTAAACCTTATTATGCACCAAATGCATTAAGAAGGTCAAACGAAGATGTTATGACTTCTGTTGAGTCTGGTGTGAATATCAAGACGTTCAAAGGGGATTATAGAGTAAATCCATATGTAACTGCAGGCTTAGGTATCCGTACTTTTGCTTTCAGAGACTATAGTGCATATGCACCAGTTGGCTTAGGATTACAGATTAAGACTTGTAAAGGTTCAAATTTGAACATTACTTCTACTTATTCAATTAAGATGTCTAAGTCTTTTGCACCTACTTACAACTATGGCATTAGCTATAGCTTCTTACTGAATTAATAAATAAAATATGTCAAAAAAAGTATTTGGGGTAAGCTTTATTTTATTTGCTTCATTGTTAAGCAATGCGCAAGATCAAAAAGTAAATAAAAATAAACCTGCTTCGATTGCTTTGAAAGCATCTATACTGAATTTTAAGAAAACCCCTCTAACAGAGGGGTTAACTGTTTCTACACCAGCTTTAGGTGTTCAGTTCTTCAAAGGTTTAGCACCAAAATTAGATGCGGTTGTGAATCTAGATTTTAGTTCATTAAAATATCCATATTACGTTTCTTCTAAGCAGCCAAAAGCGACTACTAATTCAATCTATGCTGCTATTGATACTCGTGTTCATATCAAGTTAGCGACTGATGATAAAGCAATGGTACCTTATGCAATTCTAGGACTTGGACTTGCAAAAGATGCGACTAATTTTACAGGGTATGCGCCCATGGGTCTTGGTGTTCAATTGAAAGCCAAGCAAGGGTCATTTCTAAATGTATTCGGCACCTTCAATGCAGAAGCGTCCAAGCTAACAAAAGTGCATCAGAATTATGGTATTAGTTATTCTTTTCCTTTAAAGTTAAAAGAGAAAAAAGCGATTGCATTACCGACAGCACCAGTTCAAGCAGATCAAGATGATGACGGAGTTTCCAATGATAAAGACGATTGTCCAGAAAGAAGTGGCTTATTAAAATACAAGGGTTGTCCAGTTCCTGATGAAGACGGGGATGGCATCAATGATGAAAATGATAAATGTCCAAATGCAGAAGGAACAGTTCAATACAGAGGTTGTCCAGTGCCAGATACTGATAAGGATGGGATTCCAGATGATCAAGATAAATGTCCAACTGTAGCAGGATTAGCAGGTTATAACGGCTGTGCAATTCCGGATACGGATAAGGATGGCATCAATGATGAACTTGATCAATGTCCTAATATTGCAGGGGTAGCTGGTAATAATGGATGCGAGGATTTACAACCTAAACTTAATAATATTGCAGAAGGTTTGAAATTTGATATCGGTCAAGTCAATATTGCTGCCAAGTCATTGCAAGGGTTAGATGCATTGGTGCAAATCATGACACAATATCCTACAACAAGTTTAGTCATTACTGGCCATACAGATAACACTGGTACAAGTAAAATAAACGATCGTTTATCTTTATTAAGAGCTAAGAAAGTACAAGCCTATTTAGTTAAAAAAGGCCTTGCTGAAAATAGAACATCCTTAATTGGAATGGCCGATACGCAACCAATAGCAAGCAATGCAACCAAAGAGGGTAAAGCTCAAAATAGAAGAGCAGATTTGACTATAAAATATTAACTGCGCGCTCTAGTAGTATCCCAAATTTATCTTGTACTGAGTCAATGATGGCTTCGGAGAAATCTAAGATGGTCTTTCCTTTTGTTGCGCCATAATTTACGATGACTAATACTTGATCTTTATAGCAACCAACTTGATCTTTAGTAACAGCTTTCCATCCACAAGCTTCAATAAGCCATCCAGCAGCAATCTTATAAGTATAGTCATCAATAGGGTAGGCCATTAATGAAGGAAATTGAATCATTAGCTGATCATATTGTGCTGTTGTAATCAATGGATTTTTAAAATAGTTACCCGCATTGCCTAATTTTTTTGAATCTGGCCATTGATTAGACCTTAAATAAATCACGGCACCCGCTATAGATTCTACACTTGGATTGCTAATGCCTCTAGCATGCAATACCGATTTAATAGCCCCATAATCTGTCCTTAAAAAAGGCTGTTTTGATAATTTAAATTGAACAGCACAAACGATGTATCGATTGGCTTCTATTTTAAAGATGCTTGTGCTATAACCAAATGCACAATCTTGTTTTGATATGGTTACCCATTCATTTTTTATAGTGTCAAATGCATCTACACTTACGATGTGCTCGCTCACTTCTACACCATAAGCAGCAATATTTTGTATAGGTGCAACACCAACCGAACCAGGAATCAAACTTAGGTTTTCTAAACCACCCCAGGATTTTTGCACACAATAACTTACAAAATGCGACCAGTTTTCACCTGCCCCAACCTGAAGTAGAAGTTCAGAGGCTGTTTCTTGTAATTTTTGGATGCCTGTGATTTCCATCTTAATCACCAATCCATTGAATTGCTGCGTAAATAAAATATTTGTACCTGATCCGAGTATCAAATAGGGTTGATTGTTTTCCTTTGTCCACTCAATGGCTTCCATTAAAGCTTCTTTTGTTGAAACTGTAGTGAAAAAACTAGCAATCTCTTCACAAGCAAAACTATGATAGGGTTTTAAGGATATATTTTGTTGAAGCTTCATTTAGTTGGGGTCGATATCTATGATAATCTGAACAGACTTATACCTTGGATGCACTTCAATTAAGCGAATAAAATGCAATAACTGTTTTTTAGCAATTTGTAATTGCTTAGGCTGTTTGGTAATTTTAACACAAAGCTCCCAAATATATTTATTTCTAATTCTATTAATAATAGGTTGAGCTGGACCCATGACTGTTTTTTGTATCATTGGGTCTAGTGATTGTAGAAAATGATTTGCAGCTTCTTCTGCGATATGATTTTCTTTATGTTTAAAAAGAATACTCATCAACCTGCTAAATGGAGGATAAGCAAAATGTTTTCTATTGTTGATCTCGAATTCATAAAAAGCTTTGTAGTCATGGTCTTTTACAAATCCAATCACTGGATGATTGGTCTGACTTAGTTGTACAATCACTTTACCTTGATCATTTTTTCGACCTGCTCTACCACTCACTTGTTCCATCATTTGAAATGCCCTTTCATTGACCCTATATTGATTGAAATTTAATAGGCTATCAGCATCTACAATGCCAACCAAGTCCACATGTTCAAAATCTAGTCCTTTTACAACCATTTGAGTACCTACTAATACGTCGATTTCTCTTCTTTCAAATTGCTGTATCAAATGATCATGTTCATTTTTACCTTTTACATTATCTAAGTCCATTCTAGCGATCCTTAGTGTTGGCAAAGCCAAAGCTAATTTTTCTTCAATTTGTTCGGTGCCAAAACTCTTTTGTTTGAAACTTTGTTTGCCACAAGCTTCACAGGTATGCACGACTGGGTAGGCTGCTCCACAATAATGACAAGACAGTAAATTTTTTCCTTTATGTAGAGTTAAGCTGACATCACATTGTTTGCAATGTGGAATCCATCCACATGTTTCACAAATCATATAAGGCGCATAGCCTCTTTTATTTTGAAATAAAATGACTTGTTTGTTGTTTGCAACAGTTGCTTTAATTGCTTCTAATAAATCGGGGGTTAATATGGCAGATTGGTCAGATTGTTTTTTTGTGTCTAGAATGAACATTTGGGGCAATGCACCTTCACTGAATCTTTCCTTTAAGTGGTAATAGCCATACTTATTTTGCATGGCATTGTAATAGGTTTCGACAGATGGCGTGGCAGACCCCAATACCACTTTAGCACCCAGCTGATTGGCATAATAAATGGCGGTATCTCTGGCTTGATACCTTGGTGCAGGATCTTGTTGTTTATAAGAAGCATCATGCTCCTCATCAATAATGATTAAGGATAAATTTTTATAGGGTAGGAATAAGGCAGACCTAGCCCCTAACACAATCTTGATTTCACCAGACTTTACTTTATTCCAAATTTCAACTCTTTCGTTTGGATTGAATTTAGAATGATAAATAGCAATTTTTCCTCCAAAATATTGTTTAAGTCGGCGAATCATTTGCGCAGTCAATGCAATTTCTGGCAGCATATACAATGCTTGTTGATTGGACTGAATGGCTTGCTCTATTAATGCTGCATAAATCTGTGTTTTACCACTTCCGGTAATCCCATGCAGTACATTGACCGAATGTGTTTTCATTTGCTCAAGCATGGAATTGTATGCAAGCTGCTGTGCTGCAGACAATAGATGTAGGTTGGTATTGCCCATACTTGCATCAACCGCTAAGCGGTCTATTTTTCTTTTCTCAACTACAAGAATCCCTTTGTCAATCAATGCTTTTAATTGTGCATGCGTAGCGTCTGATTTTTCTAACAAAGCTTTTTGTTGCACATGCCCCGCAGTTTTTTGCAGATGCAAGAATGAAAGTAGGAGGGCCAATTGTTTCGGCGCCCTGGTCCAATCATTCATTAATTGCTCTAATGCAGTTTCAGCATGATAATCGGGATGTAAATGCAGTAGATTTTCAACTTTGATGGTATACTTATCGTGCATGGTTTCCTCAACCGAACAAATGCCTTTCTGGATGAGTTTATTAATGACAGGGTAAACCGATTTTTTATCTAACAACTTTTGTATTTCAACTAAGCTGAGTTGTTTTTTGATTTGTAAAGCTTCTGAAACAATATATTCAGTATCACTTAAATGTTGACCATCTACATCTGCGTCCACATTTAAAATAAAAATACTTTCACTTGATATTTTTAAATGACTGGGTACAGCAGCCTGCATCACTTCCCCTTCCGTGCACATGTAATAATTAGCCATCCATTCCCACAGTTGTAATTGGGCTGGATACACGATGGGCGCTTCGTCTAATACACCTAATATTGGTTTGGGGTTAAAGCCAGCAGGTTTTTCGGTAAGGATACTTTTTATAATTCCGGCATAACGCTTATTGGCTCCCAGCATAACTTCTACACGCATACCAATCATCACGCCCTCGGCTAATTCAGCAGGAATAGCCCAGGTATAGTTTTTTGGCAGAGCTAATGGTATGATGATTTCGGCGTACATAATGGGCTACAAAAATACATTAAGAAGCTGGATAGTTGCGATATCTTCTTAATCCATCATCCATCATTTGGTGTACCTGTTGCTTTAAAATCTCAAGGTCTTCGATCTTATAATTATCTACATAAACAGTAGGTAAATAAACAACGCGACAGATGCCTGGGCTGAGGGTAAAAATGCCACTAAAGTGCATTCTGTCAACCGAATCAACCATTAAAACAGGTTGTATTGGAACCTGCATTTCAATTGCTAGTTTAAATGCCCCATTGTAAAAAGCCTTCAATGGTTTTTCGTCCGTCATACTAAAAGTGCCTTCTGGAAAAATAAAAATCGAAATTTTTTGCCTCAAGGCTTCTTTTAAATTTTGAAGGCTTTGCGCTCTTTTTTCGGGGTTGGATCGATCCACCATAATTACAATATGTCTATAGAATAATCCGAAAAGTGGAATTTTAGAAGATTCAAATTTCCCCAATGGCTTGATTGGTTGATGTTTTAACTGGACAATCGGGGGAATATCCATGTAAGAATTATGATTACCAACAAATACATGCGCTTGATTAAAATGATGGATGCCCTCGTAAATTTCTTGATGGCACATGCCTATGAATAGGTACAATGTTTTAGAAAAATAGCGACCAATTTTATAGATACCTATGGTTAAATATTGATCACCGAATGGGAGGATGAATAGCATGGCAAACAGCGAGATGATTGTCAAACAGGCAAAGATAAATAAAGCATAAATGCAATATAAAATTTGAAAAGGGCGAGCAATTTTTTTCATCATAGCCTCTAATATAATAAAAAAGGCCCGATTGAATTAAAAATCTATATCAAGTCAATGCGCAAGGCATGCTCAATGGAAGGAGTGTCATTAAAATGACCCTTTGGGAAGATGCCAAATAAAGAACTTCCTGATCCACTCATGCTAGCGTAGATCGCGCCCAATTGGTAGAGTTGATCTTTAATGACTGAAAGCGTAGGCTCAGCTTTAAATACAGGCGCTTCAAAATCATTGATCAAAGAATTTTTCCAATCGGTGATTGGTTTTTCAATGATGGATTGTATACTTTCTAATTTTGTATGGGGGTTCAATTGTTGAAAAGCCCATGCTGTAGCAATATGTATTCCTGGGTGTACTAGTAAAAATTGATAGTTAGATAAATCTAATGCAATAGGTTTTAAAATTTCACCTCTTCCTGTGGCATGACATGCTTTATTGTACACAAAGAAAGGGCAGTCACTTCCTAGCTGACTTGCATTATCTATCAATTGTTGATCATTCAAACCAAGATCAAATTGTTGATTCAAAATAACTAATGCAGCAGTTCCATCACTTGATCCTCCACCTAAACCCGCTCCCATTGGAATATTTTTATGCAAGTGCATCTGCACAGTAGGGAGTTGAGGGAAATCTTTTTTGAGTAAATGGTATGCTTTTAAGCAAAGATTTTGTGCAGGGTCTCCAGGAACAGCAATACCAGATTGGGTCATGGTTAAATTAGCTGCAGGTAAAATTTCTAGTGCATCTGAAACTGCGATTGGATAAAAGACAGTCTCTAATTCATGGTAACCATCTGCTCTTTTTGCAAGGATAGAAAGACCAAGATTGATTTTGCAGTTTGGGAATTGAATCATCCTATGGCTGCTTTGGTTCATTGCGTTTATTGATTTCATCTCTGATATCAATCGCGCGGATATAGTCTTCTTGTTCTAGTACTTCACTCAGTAATTGATTCAATTCTGCTAATGAAAGTTTAGCCAAGTCACTTCGTTCAGATGTTTTTGTAATGGTCGCAGGCATATCTATTTTATCTGCTTTCTCGTTGGTCAATCCTGCTTGATCCAGTATATGTTCGTAGACATAAACAGGGCAACCAAAACGAACAGCTAAAGCCAATGCATCGCTTGTTCTACTATCAATTTCAATCGTATCATTCGCATTAAAACAAACTAATTTGGAATAGAAAATACCTTCCTGTAAATCGCAGATATACACTTCCTGTAATTGAAGGTTAAATGCAGTCATGAAATTTTTCATCAAATCATGGGTCAAGGGTCTTGAAGGGTGCATGTTCTCTAGTGCCACTGCAATCGCCTGGGCCTCGAATCCACCTATCACAATAGGTAAACGCCTCAATCCATTCACTTCTCCTAAAATAACCGCGTAGGAGTTAGATTGGGTGATACTATGAGATAGTGCAACAATTTCAAGTTCAATTTTTTGCATAAGATAATTTGCTTTACAAAGTTAAAGCAAAAAAGCATTGATTTGAATTAGGCCTTTGATTTTTGTATGGCAGCTGTTAGGGCTGGTAATACTTCAAATGCGTCCCCCACAATACCATAATCAGCTGCTTTGAAGAAAGGTGCTTCTGGGTCTTTATTGATGACCACAATGGTCTTACTTCTATTGACCCCTGCAAGATGCTGGATGGCCCCAGAAATACCCACGGCGATATATAAATTAGGTGCTACTTGAACCCCAGTTTGTCCCACATGTTCATGGTGTGGTCTCCAATCTGAATCGGATACTGGGCGACTACAAGCCGTTGCAGCGCCTAAGACTTTTGCAAGATCTTCAACAATGCCCCAGTTTTCTGGCCCTTTTAATCCACGTCCTCCACTTACTACAATATTGGCTTCGGTCAATGGAATTTCACCATCCACCTTATGGGTTGCAGTCACTTTAATAGAAGCTGCAGGTATCGCAATAGACAATGCTTCCACAGCGCAGGCACCTTCTTGCATGTGCACACCAAAACAATTTTGGTTGATAGAAATCACTTTAACAGGTGTATCGATATTGATTTGTGCAAATGCTTTTCCAGAAAAAACAGTTTTAGTCACAGTAAATCCATTGCTTGTATCAGGCAAACTATTCGCGCCTGTCACAATACCAGCATGTAATTTTACAGCAACAGCAGGGGCGATTGCTTTTCCATTTAAATTATGGGCAAAAACGAGTACGGATGCATTAGCGGCTTTTGCAGCTTCAGTCAAAACTTGCGTGAAAACTTTAGCATCAAAATGATTTAAACTAGCATCAGTTACTTGATGTAATTTTTGTAAGCCATACTTTCCCAGGCCTGCTAAATCATCCGTCACTGTTCCTAGTAGGATACCTTCTGCTGATACACCCATTTGTTTTGCAAGGGCAGCGCCATAAGAAATGGCTTCTAGAGAAGATTTTTTAATTTGTTGTTCTGCTTGATCAATATATATAAGTACCATTTTTTTCGATTTGAATTGTTTAGAATGCTTTTGCTTCTTCTTTTAATAATCTTACTAGTTCATCCACATTGTCTGCTGCAACTAATTTTACACCAGATTTAGCTGGAGGTAAATCATAAGTTTTAATAGAGGTGGTTGCTTGAACAGCAATTGGTTCAAACACTTTCAATGGTTTTGTTCTTGCAGCCATGATACCGCGCATATTCGGAATTCTTTGTTCTGCCATGCCTTTTTGACAACTCACAATTGCAGGAAGGGTGAGTTCGCAGGTTTCTTCTCCACCTTCTATCTCTCTTTGAACAGTTGCAGTGTTGCCGTTCAATACCATATGATTGGCAAGTGAAACATATGGTAAATCCAATAAACCAGACAACATGGAACCGATACAAGCACTGTTGTAGTCAATGGTTTCTTTTCCAGTCAGAATTAAATCATATCCACCTTCTTTTGCAATTGCAGCAATTTGACTTGCAACTACAAATGAATCATTGCTTTGCATATTGATACGAATCGCTTCGTCTCCACCTAGAGCTAAAGCTTTTCTAATAATTGGTTCAGCATCTGCTTCGCCCACCGTAACAAGGTGAATGGTAACAGCAGGATCTTGTTCTTTCATTTCGATGGCTCTTACTAAGGCATACCACTCGTCGTATGGATTGATGATCCATTGAACGCCGTTTTCATCGAACTTTGTATTACCTTCGGTGAAGGCAATTTTAGATGTGGTGTCTGGTGTTTTGCTGATGCAAACTAATAACTTCATAGTCTAATACTTTATGGTTGTTTATGCAACTAATGCAAATATAAGACAAGATGCAACGAATTGAAAGAATTATTGAATTTTTAAATCAACAACCTAAGGATAAGTTTTTAAGACATGCTTTAGCCCTTGAGTATATTAAAATAGGGGACTTGCAAAAGGCAAAAGCCTTGTTTACTGAAATCTTGACGGAGTCTCCAGATTATGTTGGTTCTTATTATCATTTAGCAAAATGTTTAGAAGCCCTTTCTGAAAAAGAAGCAGCCATTGAATGGTATGAAAAAGGGATGGCAGCTTGTAAATTGGCCAAGGATGACCATGCTTACAGAGAATTATTAGCAGCTTACGAAGATCTTGTTTATTAGATCCGTCTTTTTTATTGTAATTTAATCAACGTAAATTTTTACGTTTTTTTTAGTTTTATAGACCTAACCTCTGACTTAATTTTTGGTCAATGAATTGAAAAAAATGTTCTGGCTTATAAGTGCGCCATGCGCTAATCTCCATTAGTTCAATATAGCGGTTTAATTTTCGCAATAAAAAATCATGTTGGGCTGCTGGATGGAAATTGACCAATACGGCCCATCCATCTTCATCGGATAATTCATCATATAACTCTTCGTAATAATCTTTATCCCCACTGTGAAAATTGAATACACTTTCGGCAATCAAAATAAATTTAATAATGCCCTCTGCCATTAATTTATCAAGGACTTCTCGTTTCAATTCCATGATATCATTTTCAATCGTATCATTCCATTCCCCTATGAGTTCTATGATAGCAAATTTTGCATCATAGTCCGTATACAAAATTTTTAAGTACAATGTTTTGCTGCCAAATTCATCCCACTGAGGATGGATATAATAATTGTAAACAGTCTGAGAAAATTCAAATTCGCTATAGGTCCTACCATAAAAGATAGACCTTGGGTCTGCTTCTGCAGTATATAAATGTCGCCAATGATAATAGGGTTCTATATCATGCATCTTGACCTAGTGTTTGCTATGGTATTCAATCAGGCCATCCATTGGGGATTTTACAATTTTCCCTAATTCAATTTCATAACCTTCGGCCAATTGTTTTAAGACATCCTTAAAGCCATAAGCGACGCTACCCACAAAATGAATAGGGTGCAACCAAGATTCATTTAATTTATTCAAATGGGTAAAGAAGAAATCGTTCAATCCATCTTCAATAATATTTTCAATCATATAATGGCCTCTATTTTCGACCAAGAAATCGGTAAAGCTGGCGATATAACTATTTGGCGTAGGTTCTTTATAGACTTTATTTAAAATAGCAGCACGATCCAAATTGTACTTTTTCTCAAACATATTCATCAACTCTTCGTCAAATGTTTTGTATAAAAAATATTGCAATACTTTTTTGCCTAGATAAGCGCCGCTTCCTTCATCTCCCAACACATAACCTAAACCTGGACTATTTTTAGTAATTTTTTTGCCATTGTAAAATCCAGCATTGGAGCCAGTGCCCAAAATACAAACCACCCCTTTTTTATCCTGGCAGGCAGCTCTTGCTATGGCCATTAAATCGGTTTGAATGTCTAATGCTGCGTTCTTAAAAACGGTTTTCAAGGCCTTTTTTAAAATAACTACATTATCTGGATTGCTGAGGCCTGTCCCGTAAAAATAGACTGCTGCTACTTTGGTTACATCTACCTTTTTTTGGAATGATTTTTCTATCAATTGAACAATGTCTTGAAGACTTAAAAAATAGGGGCTAATGCCAGTTGTTTTAATGGTTTGACGCTTGCCGTTTTGCACTAAAGTCCATTGGCATTTTGTGGCACCGCTATCTGCTATTAAATAAGTCTTTTTCATGGTGGTTGAACTAGGGCATGAAATTAGCCATTTCATTTTGAATTGATGTAAATTTGCCAAGAATTCATACAACATGCAACAAAATCAACCTCGTTCTGCCCAAACAAGTTGGGTCACCCCAATTGCTTATGCAGGCGTTCTTTTATTGGGTATTGGTATAGGGATTTTTTTAAAAGGAAGTTTCTCCATTGGCTTTCCTTCACTTGATTCAAATTCAGCGATGGACGAGATCATTGAATTGGTTAAATCAAAATATGTAGATCAAGTAAATGTGGATAGCACACAAACCAAATTAGCCGATTTTTATTTGGGACAATTAGATCCCCATTCTGTCTATATCCCACCAGCAGATGTAGTAGAGGCCAATGAACAATTGCAACCTAATTTTAAAGGGATAGGCATAGAATTTCAACAATTCAGAGACAGTGTTTTTGTAGCTTATGTGATGCCAGGAGGTCCGGCTGAAAAAGTTGGATTAAAGACAGGTGATATTTTATTGACGGTGGATGATACGGTTCAATTATCCGGCAATAAATTAGATGGAGAAGCCATTAAGCGAAAAATAAAAGGGCCAGCAGAAGAAAATTTAAAATTGACTGTGCTGCGTAATCAACAAAAAATGACTTTTAATTTAGTGAGGGCATCTGTGCCGGTTTCCCCAATAGATGCTGCCTATATGTTGAGCGATACCATTGGATATATCAAAATTGACAAATTTGCAGATAGAACCTATGAGGCTTTCATGCAAGCATTGGAGCCTTTATTAAAAAAAGGAATGAAATCCCTTGTGATTGATTTAAGAGGCAATGGCGGTGGATTGTTATCAGAAGCGGTAGGAATTGTAGATGAGTTATTAGCAGGCAATAAATTAATTGTTTACACAGAAGGCTTGCATGCACCAAGAGTCAATTATTATAGTAAAAGAGAAGGTTTATTTGAAACAGGTGGATTGACGATTTTAATGGATGAAACATCAGCTTCTGCAAGTGAGGTGTTAGCAGGGGCTTTGCAAGATTGGGACAGAGCGAAAGTGGTAGGAAGAAGGTCTTATGGTAAAGGATTGGTGCAACAACAATTTAGGTTATCCAATGGCGGTGCATTAAGATTGACTACTGCAAAATACTTTACACCATTGGGGCGTAATATCCAACGTCCATATCAAAATGGAAAGACGGCTTATGAGCATGATTTTATTGAAAGAATGACAGCATCTAGTAATGGAAATTTAGATACAGCATCTATTGGTAAAGCGTATAAAACGCCAAAAGGCAATACCGTATATGGTGGTGGAGGTATTATCCCTAATCAATGGTTGCCAAGCAATGCATTGTATGCAGATTCTAATTATACCAATTTATATGCACAAGGTTCGATGAATGAATTTGTATTACAATATTATCTTTCAGCACAAAAGAGTTTGAATCAATATCCATCTGTTCAAGCATTTGTTTCTGTTTATGCGAAGCAAAACCTCACAAAATCATTGGATCAATATTTACGAAAGACAAAACAAAAAGGATTGCCTGCAACGATGTTGCAAAATCCACTTTTACAACAACAATTGGTGGCTTATTTAGCACGTTGTAAATGGTATAAGCAGGGGTATTATGAAGCCATTAATTTAATGGATAGCAATTTTAAGTCTGTAGTAAAAAATTAACTTATTTTTTAAAAATCTTCTAAGGTAAAAAAGGAAGAAATTTTTCTGTTTGAATGGTTGTTAAAACTGGTGCAGTATCATTTAAATGTTGACCATTCAATACCGTTTCATATTTTGACAGGTATGCTTTTGTCATTTGCGTGCTTGTGAAATTGTCCATCACATATTGGTGACAGGTTTTTGTATCGAATTGACCTGCATATTGAACGCCTTCTACAAGTGTACTCAATGAATTGCTTGTGATGCCTATACTTGGGTGAATGATTTCTTTCAAGGAGCCATAAGGCGTTCCAAAGACAGGACATCCAAAATAAAGGCTTTCCACAATAGATAGGCCAAAGGGTTCATTCCATAGGACTGGAAAAATCAAACCTTTGGAACCTTTAAGTAAATTATTTTTTTCTGTACCGCCAACCATCCCATCAAAATGTATGCGAGGATCAAAAGTCAGTCGAATGCCTTGGTTGAAGTTGAATCTTTTGCCGCCTAATATCCTTAATTTGATTTTTGCATCTTGTGCGATCTTTATAGCGCCTCTTACATTTTTAACCCTCCATGCAGCATCACCCAAGAAATGAAAATAATTTCTTTTTTGATCTAACCCTGGATCTCCATAATCATCTGGGTCAATGCCATTGTGCACAAAAGAATCGCTGCCGTATCTGCTTGCATGATTTTTTGAGACAAAGACCGTGTTGATATCCATTGGATTTTGGTCATTGGTATTGCCATGTAAGGTGAAAATATAAGGGATCTTAGGGGTCTCATTGACCTTACAGTTTAAATGCACCAGATCCACTCCAGCAGGTATTTGTTGATTAAATGGAATGTCATGATTTAACGCATGTACACCGGTTGCAAAATCACAATAGGAACCTGGACCAACCAAATAGGAGACTTTATGCCCCATATGCACCAATTGCTTGCCAAGCCACCAAATAACCCGTTCGGTTCCACCATATTGCTTGACTGGGATACTGGTATTGTTAACGATAAGGACATGCATGCTCAAATTTACGATAAAAATTGAAGGAAAAAGGGGGTGAATGCACGCTAGTCATTT
>JBILAW010000107.1:0-5946 GCA_044354025.1 Sediminibacterium sp. | reverse complement strand
TATCAATTTCATCTCCACCAAACAAGAAACAACCCAACAATGCACGAAGTTCTAGATCTGTTTTCTTAGTACCACATTCTTGCACTTCTTGTAGGATGGTATTATTCAAGTTTAAAGATTCTAATTGGTGCTGTGCATAAAAACTTTCATCCACATTATGGCCCCAAACCCTTTCTCCTTCATAGCTTTCCATGCCTGCTACAATTCTTAATAGGGTAGACTTTCCTTTACCATTGGCACCAATTAAGGCAATTTTATCGCCTCTTTCAATCTCTGCAAATGCATTTGCTAAAATGGTTTGCGCAGGATAGTTTTTGCTCACGCCCTTTAAATCTACTAAGACTTTCCCGGGGGTTTTATCTACAGCAAAATTGATCCTGATATTGGGTCTTTCAATTTGTACATCTTCAATGACATCTAATCGGTCTAATCTTTTTTGAATCGACTGTGCTTGCGCAGCTTTAGAAGCTTTGGCTTTAAATCGCTCAATAAATCGCTCTTGTTGTCTAATATAATCTTGTTGATTTTCAAATGCCCTTTGTTGTATCTCTACACGTTGCACTTTTTCTACTTCATAATAAGCATAATCACCAGTGTAAAAATTAAGTTGTTGTTGATAGACTTCAACAATTTTATTCACCATTTTATTTAGGAAGTACTTATCGTGGCTCACAATCACCACACTGCCTTTATAATGCAATAAATATTTTTCCAACCATTCAATACTTGGTAAGTCTAAGTGGTTGGTAGGCTCATCTAGTAAGAGCACATCTGGGGCTTGTAAAATCATTTTAGCCAATAACACACGCATTCTCCATCCTCCACTAAACTCTTTATAAGGACGAATTAAATCCTTATTTGTAAATCCAAGTCCATGCAATACTTCCTCTGCCTTATGTTCAATATTATAGCCATCCAACACATCTAGTTCATGTAATGCATCCGTGTATTTAATTAAAATATCATTGTCTTCGGGGTTAGCTTCCAATGCAATACCTAGTACCTCAATTTCTTTTTCTAATGCACGCACTCTTTCAAAAGCACCTAATGCGACTTCTGTGATGGTTTCACTTGTATCAAAACTCAATAAATCCTGATGTAAATAACCAATTGTTGTGTCACGGCCTTTTTCAACGGTACCTTTTGAAGGGGTGTATTGTCCAACCAAAAGCTTTAATAGGGTTGATTTTCCTGTTCCATTGTATCCAATTAATCCTATTCTTTCACCTGGTTGAATATGCCATGAAGCATCCGTTACGATTGCCCTAGCGCCAAACTCAAAAGTGACATTTTGTAAGCCTATTAACATATTATTTCAATTCAGTGCGCAAAGTTACAGAGTTGTGGTGGCTATTTATGCATATTTTTGAAAAAAATGTATATGTCTAGATTGCTCATACTGCTTTTAATGACTTGCTTCATGGCTTGTGGAAATAAGGTAAATGAACCAACAGATACCCTTACCACCAAATTTGCGGGTCAAAGACATGACCCAATCTTGGATCAACAAATTCAACCTTTATTGAACCAATATTTTGCTGTCATGGCGTATTTGCAAGAAGCGGATACAGTCAATTTGCAATTATATGGTACAAATATGATCTTCATAGCAGATAGTTTGATACAAGAGGATTTATCCCTTGACACTGCGACTCAAAATAAGGCTGTTCAAGGTTTAATGAATATTCAAAACGAAATGACCGCTATTTTAATGGAATCTAATCCAGAGGAGCGCATCATAGGTGCACAAATGTTAAGCCTACAGTGGATTGAGTTCTTGGCAGCTATTGGCTATCAAAAGCAAAAAATCTATATTTTTAGAGATAAGGAAGAAAATTGTTGGATGGGGTTGAAAAATAAAGGGACCAATCCATATCAAAACCAGGTGGATCTGCAGTACCAGCCAATACAAATTTTACAGGAACTTAAATAAAGGCATCCACAAGGATTAAAAACTAGGATCACCCACTAGGGTCAACTAATCTGGGATTGGAGGCTCATAGACAATCAATATTTTGGCATTGATTTTATTAGTAGAAGTAATAAAATATTCCTGTCTAACCTTACCATCTTTAAATAAAAGCAATGCAGTATTTGGTGGGACAGTCCCCATATTATGCGCTACAATGATGACTTCGTGCTCCCTGATATTTTCAGTAAAATCAAATTCAAGGTGGATCGCTTTGTAGCTTAATCTTTTTTTGTTAACCAATAATTTTTTGTTGTCAAAAACAATGATCGTATCATTGTCAATGGTTCCATTGTCAAATAAATCGAGGCTAATTTTTTTACTATTGGTAATGATTTTTTTAATCAATTTATTTTCTCTTCCCACCAATACCCAAGCCAGATTGATGGGTTGATTGCGGATTGTATTTTGAATAATTGTATTTGTGGAAATAGTTTCATTTTCAACAATCACATCGTCTATATCTGTTTCTGTAGTTGGATTTACGATATTTTTTGAATTGGTATTTTCTATGGAAGCTATCAATTTGCCGGTCGAATTAGGTGCATTTTTGGTTGTGGTAGGTGCGCTTGGTTTAGTCAAAAAAGTTGTTGAGGGCTTGGTTTTTCGCTGCGTATTTTGAGTGGTTGCTAATTTTGTTTTTTGGGTATCTGTTTTTTTATATTCGACCCTCGTATTTTTAATACTTAATAAGCTGGGTACTTTTTCTAAAAAAACTTTACCGCTTCCACAATTTTTTTTTCCATTTACCGAAGTAGACATATAAGTACCTTCTAAAATTTCATGACCATCCATATTTTTATAGGTCAAAAAATTGGACATCAAGCAAGCTTCTAGTTCATTGGCTATCTTAATTTGATCAAAACTAGTTTCATCAATTTGTATTAATTGTGTACGAATACTATGGCTGCCTCTAGCAAAAGCACTTGCATAAAACTGATCGCCTTTTTTGGTAATGGTTTGTGCCGTAATTTGATGACTTGCATTTTCTTTAATCACCAGCTCGTAGGTATAATTGTTGATCAACGCATCCCCATTGGCAATAAAACTACCTTGCCATCGGCCAGTTAAGTTTTGGGCACTTAATTGGGTAAAAAATATGCATAAAAAGAGGAGTAGGGTTGACCTTGTCATAAAATGATTAGAACTATAAATTTAAGAATTAATCTAAGTATAAACAAGCATCCTTTTTTTTGTTATCTTTGCACCTATATATTTATTGTACAAACATGGTTCAAATTCAATTTCCAGACGGGGCAGTAAGATCCTATGAAAAAGGTATCACTGCATTAGGTATCGCTAAATCAATTAGCGAAGGCTTAGCAAAAAAAGTATTGGCAGCTTCAGTAAATGGAGAGGTATATGATGCTACGCGAGCTATTAACGAAGACGCGGCCTTAAAATTATTAACCTGGGACGACGCCGATGGTAAAAATACCTTCTGGCATTCTTCTGCACATTTATTAGCAGAAGCAGTCGAAATGCAATTTCCAGGTGCTAAGTTTTGGGTAGGACCCGCACTAGAGAAAGGCTTTTATTATGATATCGATTTAGGTGATAAAACGATTAAGGAAGAGGATATTGTTTTATTGGAACAGAAAATGAATGAATTGGCAAAGAAAGCCAATGATTATATCCGTAAGGAAATGTCAAAGCCCGAAGCAGTGGCATATTTTACCGAAAAGGGGGATGAATACAAACTAGATTTATTGTCTGGATTGGAAGATGGAACCATTACTTTTTATACACAAGGCGGCTTCACAGATTTATGTCGTGGGCCACATATTCCAAATACAAGTGCGATTAAGGCCATCAAAATCACCAATATTGCAGGTGCTTTTTGGAAAGGGGATGAAAAAAATAAAATGTTGACACGTGTATATGGTGTGACTTTCCCGAATCAAAAAGAATTAGACGAGTACTTGTTATTATTAGAAGAAGCAAAGAAAAGAGATCACAGAAAACTAGGAAAAGAATTAGGCATTTATACCATGGATGATGATGTTGGACCAGGACTTCCATTGTGGATGCCAAATGGTACAATCATCATTGAAGAATTGGAACGCCTTGCTAAAGAGACCGAAGAAGCTGCAGGATATAAGCGCGTTGTGACGCCTCATATCGCTAAAGAAAGCATGTATATTAAGAGTGGACACTTACCTTATTATGAAGATAGCATGTTCCCTCCAATGGAATTGGATGGCACAAAATATTACTTGAAAGCAATGAATTGTCCGCATCACCATAAAATTTTTGATGCAGAACCTAAGAGCTACAAAGACATGCCATTAAGACTTGCAGAGTATGGCACTTGTTATCGTTATGAGCAATCTGGTGAATTATTTGGATTAATGCGTGTACGTTGTTTACACATGAATGATGCGCATATTTATTGCACTAAAGCACAATTTGCACAAGAATTTAGAGCAGTGAATGATATGTACTTGAAGTACTTTAATATTTTCGGCATTGATAAATACGTAATGCGATTAAGTTTACATGATCCAGCAAAATTGGGTCAGAAATACATCAACGAACCAGCTTTGTGGTTAGAGACAGAACAAATGGTGCGTGAAGTATTGATTGAAACAGGAACGCCATTTGTAGAAGTGCAGGATGAAGGTGCTTTCTACGGACCAAAAATTGATGTTCAAATTTGGAGTATCATTGGTAGAGAGTTCACATTGGCGACCAATCAAGTGGATTTTGCACAAGGAAAAAGATTTAATTTAAGTTTTACCAATAAAGACAATGAGCCAGAAACCCCATTGATTATTCACCGTGCACCTTTGGGCACACATGAACGCTTTATTGGTTTCTTATTAGAGCATTATGCTGGTAAATTCCCAGTTTGGTTGGCACCTTTGCAAGCCAAGATCTTGCCAATTAGTGATAAGTTTATGCCTTATGCGCAGGAGGTATTGGCTGAATTGCGTAAAGCAGGTGTTCGTGCCGAGATTGATGATAGAAATGAAAAAATTGGTAAAAAAATCCGTGATACTGAATTGATGAAAGTGCCTTATATGCTAGTTATTGGAGAAAAAGAGATGACTGAGGGGCAATTATCTATCAGAAGACAAGGCAAAGGAGATTTAGGGATGATGGATAAAACCGCCTTTATTTCTCAGATCCATCAAGAAATAGTGGAAAGAAAAGCACCTGAAGCATAACATTGACTATCTTTACAAACTTAAACAACGTTTTAACAATTAATGGCATTACCGAACAGAGGACCAAGATTTAACCCAAGGTTTCAAAGACAACAAGAACCTGAGCACCGTATCAATGATCGTATTAGAGTACCAGAAATACGACTGGTTGGTGAGAATATCACCGTAGGCGTTTACAACACACAAGATGCGCTAAAAATAGCTGCTGAACAAGGTTTAGACTTAGTTGAGATTTCTCCAACAGCCAATCCTCCAGTATGTAAAGTCATTGACTATAAGAAATTTCTTTACGAGAAAAAGCGTAAGGAAAAAGAGATGAAAGCGAACTCAAAGCAATCAGAGATTAAAGAGATTCGTTTCACTCCAGGTACAGATGACCACGATTTTGATTTTAAAGCAAAACACGCCGAAAAGTTTTTACAAGATGGAAATAAGGTAAAAGCCTATGTTCAATTTAAAGGTAGAGCCATTATGTTCCAAGACAGAGGTCAATTACTATTATTGAAATTCGCAGAAAGACTTGCTGATGCAGGCACTTTAGAAAGTATGCCTAAGTTGGAAGGAAAGAGAATGTTTGCCATTTTCCAACCTAAAGCAGGGGGTAAAAAGAAGCCAAGCGCTTAATATTTGGTATCGCAATCAGCTAAAATGCTGATTTTCAATGAATATTTTATACAAAAGCCACATTAATGTGGCTTTTGTTTTGCTATATACTACACTTATCCTACCTTCGCCCTCCATTTCCCACAAGGCTCAAAAAGTGTCTCGCCCGTGCAAGACCGCCAGTAGGGAGTAATCGATAAGATT
>JBILAW010000106.1:0-5954 GCA_044354025.1 Sediminibacterium sp. | reverse complement strand
CCTCTTCTGCCAATAATGGCTTATCAGGAGAAGCTCTTCTGTAAAAAGTACCAATCATTGGACTCTTAATAGTGATTAAATTGTCGGCAGCTGGGGCAGCAGCAGGAGCAGATGCAACTGGTGCGGCAGCAGATGGAGCAGCTGCATAGACTGTTTGAGCAGGTGCAGAAGTCACTGTGATTTTATCTTCTTTTTGCTTAATGGTTACTTTGCCATCTTTATCTTCGATGCTGATTTCTCCAATATTGCTTTTGTTGACTACCTTAATTAAATCGTGAATTTGCTTTAAGTCCATATTTGGTTAATTTGGACAAAAATGGGCTTTTTTTGCCAAAAAGCACAAAAAAAGGGTCATTTTTTATTAAAAATGACCCTTTTTTAAGGAATTTATATACGGCCTACTTTTAAAAAAGAGGCTAAAAAACTTACTTTACGCGTTCTACGTACTCCCCATTTTTGGTGTTGATCTTAACTTTCTCCCCTTCGTTCACAAATAATGGGACCATGATCGTCGCACCTGACTCAATCGTTGCTGATTTCAAAGCACGAGTTGCGGTATCTCCTTTCACGCCATTCTCACAATAAGTGATTAGGACATCCAATTTTTCTGGTAATTCAGCTCCAATTGGTAATTCGGTCTCTGTATTCATAAATACAAATACTTCTGCCCCTTCAATAAGATACTGAGGTGCATCAATCATCTCTTCGGCCATCACAATTTGTTCAAATGTTTCATTGTTCATTAAGTTGTAACCGCTGTCATCCTTATATAAAAACTGAAATGTTTTTTTCTCAACACGCACTGGGTAAACGGTTTCACCGCTATTCCATGTTTTTTCAATAGAGCGTTTGTTGTCTACCCCTTTTAATTTAGCCCAGATTTTAGCTGCTGCACGAGCAGTTTTATTCTCTCCAAATTCTACTACAGAATATAAACTATTGTCCAATTTTAGGATCATGCCTCTTGTTATGTCTGATGTTGTTGCCATAAGATTGTTTTATTAAATGACTATGTGAAGCGCAAAAGTAGTACTTGCAAGTCATTTAGAAAAAAACATCAAATTTTTGTTGAGAAATAACAGTAAAAAAAGCTGGTTTAGCCTATTTTTGCGCCATAATTAATAAAGCGTAGACTATGTCAGTACTAGTAAATAAGCAATCTAAGATCATCGTACAAGGTTTCACAGGAACAGAAGGTAGTTTCCATGCCACTCAAATGATGGAATATGGAACACAAGTTGTTGGTGGAGTAACACCTGGTAAAGGTGGCACAACCCATTTAGACCGCCCAGTATTTAATACAGTCGCTGACGCTGTTAAAACAACTGGTGCCAATGTGAGTATCATCTTTGTACCTCCAGCATTTGCTGCAGATGCGATTATGGAAGCTGCAGACGCAGGGATTGCATTGGTTGTATGTATTACAGAAGGTATCCCAGTTCAAGATATGGTGAAAGCAAAGAATTTCTTAGCAGGTAAACACACAAGATTAATTGGACCAAACTGTCCTGGTGTTATTACAGCAGAAGAAGCTAAAGTGGGTATCATGCCAGGCTTTATTTTCAAGAAAGGCACCATAGGAATCGTTTCAAAGAGCGGTACATTAACATATGAGGCAGCAGATCAGGTAGTGAAAGCTGGATTGGGTATCACAACTGCCATTGGTATTGGTGGTGACCCAATCATTGGTACCACTACAAAAGAAGCGGTTGAATTATTAATGAATGATCCAGCAACTGAAGGTATTATTATGATTGGCGAGATTGGTGGTAGCATGGAAGCAGATGCTGCTAATTGGATTAAAGACAATATGAGAAAGCCTGTTGTAGGATTTATCGCAGGTCAAACAGCCCCTCCAGGACGCCGTATGGGTCACGCTGGTGCGATCATTGGTGGCGCAGATGATACAGCAGAAGCTAAGATGAAAATCATGGCGGAATGTGGTATCCACGTTTGTGCAAGTCCTGCTGATATTGGAAAGACAATGGCAGCAGTTTTAAAGAAATAAACCAATTCATTGGAATAAAGGAATCCCTTAGTATAAGATGCTAAGGGATTTTTTATTGTATTTTTGAAACATGAAGATGAATATGATTATGAAGATGAACCTTAAGATGAACCTGCGCTTTGTATACAGTACCCTATTATTATGTTGTGTTTTATTGACCACACAATCTAAGGCACAACAAAAACCACTCAGCATCCATTTTACTGCACCAGCAGCAATGTATTTAGGGGAAACTTTAAAATTAAAAGTGCAAGTGAAACATCAATTGAATCAAGAAAAAACAGGTACTCTTCAATTTGCAATCTACAATACCGAAACAAAAAAATCAGTAGATGGATGGTTCTTGAATTTTTTTCCGTTTCAATATTTCACCACCATTTCGAATGAAATTTTTGAAACTGAATTTCCTTTTACCGTACCGAACGATTATAAAGGAAAATTTATCTTAGAATTAGTTGCTAAAGTAGACACCATACAAGACAGTATCCGCATTGATATACCCACTTTCATTAAGCAATAAAGATTGGAGCAAACCACTTCTCATAAAAAACTAGACTACCTCATTATAGGCCAAGGCCTAGTAGGCACCTGGTTAAGTTATTATGCATTGCAAGCAGAAAAAACTTGTATGGTGGTGAACGACAGCCATACAGCGTCCGCATCACAAGTAGCAAGTGGGGTGATTAATCCTGTAACTGGAAGACGCATTGTACAAACATGGATGATTGATACTTTTTTACCTTTTGCTTTAAAAGCCTATTCGGATTTAGGCGCTCAATTAAATGCAACGATTGTTCGCGAAGCACCTGTGGCATTGATTCATCCTTCTTTACAAATGCAAGAAAGTTTTGAATACCGTTATGAAAATGAGAATGTGTATTTACAAAAAAATAAAGCTTCCGATTTTGAAGCATTCATGCACGCTCCTTTTGGAACAGGACAAATCAATCAAACGATATGGATCGATCTAAATTTAATGATAACAGGTTGGCGTGCACAATTAATCAAGCATCAGCAATATATAGACGCAAAATTTGAAATAAGGGATTTACAAATTACAAATGAAGGCGTTTCTTGGAAAGGCATACAAGCTAAACGAATTATATTTTGTGATGGAATAGGCAGCATGCAAAATCCTTATTTTAATATGCTGCCCTTTGCGCCCAATAAAGGAGAGGCATTGATTGTTGAAATCAAAGACCTGCCTAACCAAGCCATCTACAAACATAATCTAACGATTGTCCCTTGGAAGGATCAACTATTTTGGGTGGGCTCTAATTACGAATGGGAATATGCAGATGCTGCGCCTAGTAGTGCTTTTAGAACAAAGATGGAGGATGCGCTTACTCAATTATTAAAAATCCCTTTTACGGTGGTGGACCATATTGTAGGCATACGTCCAGCCAATCAAGAGCGAAGACCCTTTGTGGGCTTGCATCCTGTCTATCCAGCCATGGGCATTTGCAATGGCATGGGCACCAAGGGCTGTTCATTAGCACCCTATTTTGCGCATCAATTCATTGAGCATTGTGAAAATGGAGCACCCATTCATGCTGAAGCTAGTTTGGAAAGATTTGAAGAAATTTTGAAAAAAACACCTGGTACGATTTAAAATCTACTAATTATTTTTATCTTTAAATTGAACAACAATTAATCATACCATATATCCCATTAAAAAAAATGACTAAAGACCAACAAGACTATTACAATATTCCCATTAAGTATCGAAGGATGGAAAACCTGCATATTGTATTTTGGATTTTTAAAGACATTGGTTGGTGTATGGGATTTACTTTGTTGGGCATTACAATGATTGTACCTACACTTATTATTTCAATTATCATTGCTTGGAGAACTAGAACAATTGTTTCTGAACTTTGTCATAATATTGCGATCACTGTATGGATTTCTGCCAACTCCTTTTGGATGTGTACAGAATTTTTTAAAGTAGATCATCTTCCAATTGGATACGGACTTACAGTAAAACATTTAGCCATGATTCCATTTTTAATTGGGATGTTCATTCTAGGCTACTATTATATCTGGTACAAACCAAGACATAAAGGAGTCTTCTAAAAAAAAGCAAATAGGAGTAAACTTCGACTGTAATAAGCAAAAGAACCTGCTTACACCCTTGTTAGGGGCATTTGTGGTCTTTTTTACTGCTTTTTTTATCGCACAAAATGATATTAATCATTTTGATTTATCTTTTTCTTTTTAATGCCATTAAGACCTGGCGGAGTCATTCCAGCTAACTTATAAGCTTTTTTGAAATGCTTTATTGCTTTGAGGGAATGAACTATCGATAATATATCATAATAAAGTGCAACACCTAAGCCTCCTACTGAAGCAATTCCAATTGCTTCATTTTCTTGACTTATTGAAACAGCACTTAGAATAGTAAATGCTCCTAAACCTATAAAAGCTTTACCTAGGTGCTTTCTGCCTTTTTCCAAATGATATAAACCTTCTAGATATTCATCCTTAGCCTCTTTATTTGAATCTAAAAAAATTAAAAACTTTTTTGAATCTTGTAAATTTAGATTTACATACTCCAATCTCTTAATATCTTTTGAATCTTTTTTAGCATTCAAATTTTGACCGTTGATAATGCCAATAAATTGGAAACTACAAAATAAAAACAGGAATAGCTTTTTCATATATTGATTATTTTTTTAAATTTACAAATATTTTTTTAATCTATAAGATTGAATAAAAGTCACCAATCCTAAAATGGAGATGGTTAAAAACGCCCATCTTAAACCAAGCGCGCCTGATAAAAATCCAACAATCGGCGGACCAATTAAAAATCCAAAAAATCCGATGGAGGATACAGAAGCGAGTGCAATACTTGCTTGTCCGGGTTCTGCTGATTTGCCTACACTACCGTAAATAGTTGGTATCACTGATGATACCCCAAATCCTACCAACATAAATCCAATCGTACTTGTAATAATTGTTGGATAAATAATGGCAATCACTAATCCTAGTGTCACCAATAAACCACTTAGCATCAATTGTTTTCTGGGGCCCCAATAATTAATGAGCGCGTCTGCAAACATTCTGCCTGTGGTCATACAGCCCATGAAACTAATATAACCAATGGTTCTCTGGCTTTCAGTTACCTTCACGACCGATTGAAAAAATACCCCACTCCAATCAAACATCATCCCTTCACAAATCATATTACTGAGTGCAATTAATCCAAATTGAAACATCAAGGGTGTTGGTTTGGTCCACATTTTTTTGATGGATTGTTTATTGGACGCACTATGTAATAGATGTTGTTGTGTTGTAAAAAGAAAAATATAGCCCAAAACAAGGATCACAATAAATTGCATGATGGGTGTTAAGGATGCTGCAATAAAATAACTCCCTACCAATCCGCCTACAAACCCCGCTAAACTCCAAAAACCATGAAAGGTAGAGATGATACTTTTATCAAATAATTTTGCCAATTCAACTGCCTGCGTATTTACAGATACGTTGAATAAATTACCAATCATACCAAAAATAAAAAGGGCTAATCCTAAATGCACCACATTGGTATCTGCAGCCCATCCAATATTAACCAAGGCTAATGGATACAGCGCAGAAGCAATTTTAAGCATGATATTACTGCCGTGTCTGGCAGTTAAACTCCCAGAAATAGGAATCCCTATAAATGAACCCAGTGGCAGGAACAAGAGCATCCCCCCAAACTGCGCATCACTCAATCCCAGGGCCAATTTAATGTCGGGGATTCTGCTCGCCCAACTAGCAAAACAAATGCCTGTATAAAAGAAATAACCCGATAAAATAACACGTCTAGACTGCTTTGATATACTTGTTTCGCTCATGGGCCAAAGATCGGTAATTTATAGGATTTGGGCTATATTTGCAGACCATTCATTATAATAGCAATCTATGTATCGTACGCACCATTGTGGTCAGTTAAATATTCAAT
>JBILAW010000012.1:0-19420 GCA_044354025.1 Sediminibacterium sp. | reverse complement strand
TCTACATGTGACTAATCTACTGCCTATATAATCTCTCATTGCTTGAATGCGGTCTTCGAAAGCTAATTTTCTTGCTTGGTATTCGTCTAAATTAAGGGTCATAAATTCGGCAGATGCCCTGTTCCATTTAAATTGTACAATGGGTTGGTTGGCTTTTTGCTCCAATGAAATCATGCCATATTGTAGCAATTGTTTTAATTGTGCCTGAACAAATTCAATATCACGTTGTAATAATTTTGCAAGTATACCTTCATTGATAAACTGTGGGCTGTCTAAAATACCACCATAGGTCCTTAATAAGGTTTGCAGAACAAAGCCAGTTTCAGGATATTGTTTTTCGAATAATTGAATGCTAATTCTATTTTCAATGACTTGCACTAATGTTGGTTTGAAAGAACTTGGTGAAAATTTTACATGCCCCTCTTGTTCTATCCACTGTAATGCATTTCTTGCAATGATTTTATCCCACTTAAATTGCAAACAAAATACCTCAAAGTCAAACAAAAACTGTTGTTGTTCACCCATGCCTACTGGTAACTGCACAAAATCGGCAAGGTCTTGAAATACTTTTTTAATCACCGGAATTGGAGGAATCTTTTTTTCTTGCATCTGATTCCAGTAGTCCAAATCATTTTGCTGGTAGAGTAAAATTGCTTTTGCTGGCAATCCATCTCTGCCAGCTCTTCCTGCTTCTTGATAGTATTGCTCGATGCTGCCGGGAATATCAAAGTGGATGACTGCACGTACATTGGTTTTGTTGATGCCCATTCCAAATGCACTTGTAGAAACAATTACCTGAAGATGCTCTTGCATCCAGTCCTCTTGTACTTTTTTTCGTTCTTGCAATTCCATCCCCGCATGGTACCCTGCAACAGAAAATCCATAACTGCTTAACATACTTGCAAGTTGGGCCACATTATTTCTTGTATTGCAATAAATGATCACAGATCCTGTGATGTCTTTTAGTAAATTCTTTAAGACAAATAATTTAACCGTTTCCTTTTTGACTTGATAGCTCAGATTAGGCCTTAAAAATTGATCTGTAATGAGGTTGGCGTCTTCCATACCCAATTGCTTTAACATGTCTTTTTGTACCAAGGGAATCGCAGAGGCGGTCATTGCTAAAATGGGTATCTTGGGAAATGTTTTTTTCAAAAAGTCCAGCTTTCGATAGCTTGGTCTAAAATCATAGCCCCATTGTGAGATACAATGTGCTTCATCAATGGCAAACAATTGAATGGGTAAGCTGCTTAATAAAGTTTGAAAATGTTTTTGTGCTAATTTCTCTGGAGAGCAATAAATGAATTGGTATTTTTTTGCTTCAATCTCTTTAAATACGACAGCTTCTTCATATGCACTTAGCTGGCTTCCTAATAAAACTGCTTTTAAATTTTTGGACACTAAGTCTTTCACTTGATCTTGCATGAGCGCAATCAAAGGGCTAATCACAATGCAGATACCTCTTTGGTAAATGGTGGGGACTTGAAAGCAGATGGATTTACCCGCGCCTGTAGGCAATAAGGCAAGTGTGTCTTTACCAGAAAGGATAGATTCAATCACAGCTAATTGCTGTGGTCTAAAACTATCATAGTTCCAATGCTTTTTTAATATGTCAACTAAGGCTTCCAATCGGTCAATCAATTGTTTCTTTTAATCTAATTTCTTTTTAAATAACCTCAGTGAATTCAACGCCAAGACCACATCACTAAGTGCCATGATCATGGCACCATAGGTTGGACCCCAAGTACCTAAAAATCCAAATGCGGCAACTGGAATCGCAATGATATTATAAGAGAATGCCCATCCTAAATTCTCTTTGATGGTTTCGTATGTTTTTCTTCCTAATACCAAAGACATTGGCAGGTTCTTTAATCCACTGTTCATTAATACTACTTGTGCACTTTGAATAGCAATATGGGATGCATTGCTTAAGGAGATACCAATGGTGGCTTTTGCTAGTGCAGGCGCATCGTTGATGCCATCACCCACCATTGCAGTAGGTGCAATTTTAATCAATGCATCGAGTGTTGCTAATTTTTCTGAAGGACTTTGTTCTGCAATAATTTTCTGAATCCCTAAAGCTTCACCAACTTGTTTACATTTTGCAGTCCTGTCTCCACTCAATAAAATAGTCGCAATACCTTGACGGTGTAATTGATCCACCACTTCTTTTGCTTCTGGTCTAATTTGATCTGCTACATCAATCCATCCAATGAATTGATTGTTCTTTTGGATATAGATATTATGACCATCTTCAATGGATTTGTCTTCTAATGTTTTAAAGGATCCTGCCCAATAAGTATTGCCATCTTTATCTGTTGCTTGAATACCCATCCCTTTTACTTCTTCTATTTTCGCCCATGGAATGGCATCATTTGTTTTCCAGCTTGCTTGAATACAATTAGCGATGGGGTGATTGGAATATTTTTCTAAAGAGTAGCTTAGGATTTTAAACGCAGCCTCTGAAATTGGTGCTTGCTCATTTTGTATAATATGAAAACCACTCAACTCAAATTGACCCGTGGTTAAAGTCCCTGTTTTATCAAAAACAACTTGCTTGATATTTTTAAAAGTTTCTAAGCTTTTTGCATTTTTAAATAAGACACCATTTCTTGCACCTCTGCCAAGTCCAACGGCGATGGCTGCTGGCGTCGCCAATCCCATAGCACATGGACATGAAATCACTAAGACTGCGATGGATCTTAACATGCTTTCACTGAATCCAATATTCGTTAAAAAGTAATTCCCAATTAAGGTGAGTAATGCAATCCCCACTACCAAGGGGACAAAAATGGCACTAATTTTATCTGCTAAAATTTGTACGGGTGGTTTTTCTCCTTGTGCAGCTTTGACCATTTTTAAAATATTAGCTAGCACCGTTTGATCACCAACAGCGGTAACATAAGCTTTGATAGAACCATTTTCGATCGTACTGCCTCCTAATAAGATATCCTTCATGACACGATGCACAGGAATACTTTCGCCAGTTACAATGGCTTCGTTGACATCTGCTTCCCCAGATAATATTTTACAATCCATGGGTACGGTTTCACCTGAATTGATTAATAAAATATCACCCACTTTCAAAGTATCAGCAGCGACGTTAAAAATAATTTCTTTGTGCTGTTCATCAAAGACAATCATATTGGCCATCACTTTCTGTGCTTTCACTAAATCTTTTAAGGCACGTTGTGTAGAAGCAATGGAGGTATCTTCCAAATAATTTCCAAAAAATACAAAAGTTAAAATGGTGGCGGTGGTTTCATAATATGCAAACTGTGCGCCTTGTCCAATGATGGTACCATATAAACTATAACCAAAAGAAGAGATGGCACCAATGGACACCAATACATTCATATTTGGGATGCCATGTAATAAACTATTGATGGCACTTTTGCCAAAGTAGTTCATGCCTACTATAAATACAGGTAAGGTTAAACCCAATTGTACATATGGATTCATTAGCCAATGAATATGCACACCCGGTATCATATGCAGGATGAGTGGAAGGGTAAAGATTAAAGAGAAAATCGCACGCTCTTTATTATTGTCCAACCATTTTTTAGGGACTTCATCAGTTGCTTGGCCCCTAATTTTGTATCCCAAACCTTGAATGCCTTTCATTAAAGCGGGTTTTTGAGCGGCATCTGCCAATTCAAATTGCACTTCGCCCTCCATGAAGTTCACTTTAGGCTCATGTATCCCCTTGCTACTAAGATATTTATGAATGGATAACGCACAATTGGTACAGCTCATACCATCTACTTTCCATTGAATGTTTTCCATTTTAATTCATTTATGATATAAAGGTACGAAACCATTTTAGGATTGTATTTGAAGCTTTATATTTGCAATATGGACCAAGTCTACACCCTTGAACAGACAGATCAAATTGCCGCTCAACTGGTACAAAAATATGCTACGCATGCTGTGTGGGTCTTTCAAGCACCCATGGGCGCAGGTAAGACAACCCTAATTGCTGCAATCGGCAGAGCAATGGGTATTCAGCAAGCTATGTCAAGTCCTACATTTTCAATCATGAATGAGTATGAAGTAAAGGGCAAATTGATTTACCATATGGATTGGTATCGATTAGAGAGTGCCGCAGAAGCAAGACAGGCTGGGGTAGAGGCGGCAATGGAAGAAGCTGATTTGTCTTTGGTGGAATGGCCTGAAAAAGCGCCTAATCTAGTGCCGGAGCATGCAGTGGTGTTCAATATTGAATTCATTGACCCCGATCAGCGTAGAATATATACCAATCAGTTATAGGGGGTCAATCGAGTCGGCTTTTTCCTATTTTAGGATCTCTGGTATTTTTGTATCTTCATGAAAATATTTCTTATGAGTGTCACCAAGCCCCAAATTCATCCTTCATTTTCCTATGAAACACAGGAAGAGGTATTGGATATCCCTCATAGTGCAAAGCCATTGTTGATTGGCATCCCAAAGGAGACTGCATTTCAAGAAAATAGGGTTGGACTCATTCCAGAAGCGGTTGGGGTATTGGTAGCCAATGGGCATCGTGTCATGGTGGAATCTGGCGCAGGGAAAGGCAGCCGTTATACCGATAAAGATTATGCAGAAGCAGGTGCAGAAATAGCTTTTGAAAAAGCTGCTGTCTACCAATGTCCAATTTTAATTAAGACGGCGCCGCCAGTCGAATCTGATTTGCCTTTTTTACAAATGCATCAAACCATTATTTCTCCTTTGCATTTATCTGCAATCAATCAAGAAGTATTAGTGGCCATGATGGCAAAAAAAATTACTGCTTTAGCAATCGAAAATATCAAAGACGAAAATCAAAACTATCCTATCTTAAGAAGCATGAATGAGATAGTAGGTAGTGCGGTGATGTTGATTGCCGGTCAATACCTAAGTAATTTTAATTCAGGTAAAGGAGTTTTGCTAGGTGGTATCAGTGGCGTTCCTCCAACTAAAGTAGTGGTCATTGGTGCAGATATTATTGGAGAATTTGCAGTGCGCAATGCACTTGCATTGGGTGCAAGCGTCAAAGTGTTTGACAACAATGTCTCTAGACTACAGAGGCTACAAAATAATTTAGGTCAACGTGTTTGGACTTCTGTGATTGAGCCAAAAATATTGGCAAAGCAACTTAAAACCTGTGAAGTAGCAATTGGTGCATTGACCAATGAAATTGGCCGAGCCCCCATTGTAGTGACAGAGGAGATGGTAATGAATATGCGACCAGGTAGTATTATCATTGATGTAGCAGTGGATAGAGGTGGATGTTTTGAGACCACTGAATTGACCAATCATGAAAATCCAATTGTCATCAAACATGATGTGATTCATTATGGTGTACCGAATATCCCAAGTGGTTTTGCAAGAACAGCAAGTCAAGCAATAAGCAATGTATTGATGCATTTGATGGTGGAGATAGGGGATCAAGGTGGCTTAGAAGAAATTATCTGGCATCAATTGCATCTTCGCGAGGGCATTTATTTATACAAAGGGTCATTGACTGATTTTTACATGAGTCAAAAATGCAATTTAAAATATACCGATTTGAATTTGTTGATCGCAAGTAGGAGCTAATACTGTTCCTTATAATTTAAAATCCGATAGGGAGAGTTGTTGGCCACAAAACTGGTATTCTTTCGGATCATTGCTTGCTACAATAATCAATTTATGCATGGCGTATGCTTGCATTAATTGATGGTAGGTTTGAATCCCTTCTTGATCTAGATTGCTACATGGTTCATCCAATAATAAGATGGGTGCTTGATCAAAAATAGCCAAAGCCAATTTCAATCTTTGTTTCATGCCGCTACTAAAATTTCTTATTTGTTTATCTGCCGCTTTGCTGAGTCCAATTTTTTCTAAGAGGTCCATTGGCTTTAAGTTGGACTGAATGGGTTTAAATTGATGATGAAAAGCAATTTGTTCTAATGCAGTGAACTCTTCTACCAGTTCTAAATAAGGTGCAGCAATGCTGATATGTTGAAAAATAGTTGAGCTGTCAATGGATTGATTATTGTTGTCGACCCAATTGATCTGACCTTTTGTAAGTCCAATATAACCAGCAATAATTTGTAGTACTGTGCTTTTACCTGATCCATTGTTTCCAATCAGAGCATAATGTTCTCCGTTGACAAAACTGAAATCAAGATTGGAGAAAATCCATTCTTTATTGAATCTTTTTGACGCCGATGTAAAGTGAATTTGCATATTATTCATCTTCTAATGCACCTTTGACAAATCGCTTGATGATGCCTCTACCACTGTCTCTGATAAAAGTTACAATTTCATCTCGCTCATCTGTAGCAGGTAATTCTTCCTCAATAAAAGCAAGCGCCTGTGTCGTGTTCATACCCTTATTAAATATATAGCGGTAGATATCTAAAATATGATTGATCTTTTCTAAATCAAATCCTCTTCTTTTCAATCCAACACTGTTCACGCCTCCATAGCTTAATGGATTTCGAACAGCTTTAATATAAGGAGGTACATCCTTACTTACCAAGCTACCTCCAGCGATATAAGCATGTTGTCCAATATGCACAAATTGATGCACCGCACTCACACCAGCAATCCAGGCATAGTCACCTAATGTTACGTGACCAGCAACTTGTACGCTATTACTTAAAATACAATGATTACCAATGATACAGTCATGTGCAATATGACTATAGGCCATAATTAAACAATGACTTCCAACTTTGGTGACCCATCGGTCAGAAGTACCTCTGTTAATGGTTACAAATTCTCTGATAGTGGTATGGTCGCCAATTGAAACGGTCGTTTTTTCTCCATTGAATTTTAAATCCTGAGGATCAGCACCTATCACCGCACCAGGGAAGATGCGACAATTTTTCCCTACTGTAGTTCCATTCATAATAGTCACATTACTTCCAATCCATGTACCTTCTCCAATTGTTACATCACTATGAATGACAGTGAACGGATCAATTTTTACATTGGATGCTACTTTTGCATTGGGGTCTATATAAGTGAATGGATGTGTCATAGGTATAAATTTATTCTGCTCTTTTTACAACTTGAGCAACTAGTTCGGACTCTGTAGCCACTTTCCCATTTACATAGACCGTGCCACGCATTTCGCAAATACCTCTACGAATTGGAGCCATCAATTCTAATTTAAGCAACATGGTATCGCCTGGCTTCACCATTTGTTTAAATTTACAATTATTAATTTTTAAAAAATAGGTATCATAATTGCCTTTAGGCATGGCATTGATACAAAGAATACCACCAGTTTGCGCCAATGCCTCAATTTGTAATACGCCTGGCATGACTGGATTGCCTGGAAAATGTCCAGGGAAAAACCATTCATTGAATGTAACATTCTTAACACCTACAATAGAAGTGTCTGTTAATTCAATGATCTTATCCACCAATAAAAATGGATGACGATGCGGTAAAGTCTTTTCTATTTGTTCTAAAGTATAGACAGGGGTTGCGCTTGGATCATAAACAGGAACATCTTTAACATGTTTATTTTTTTTGATGTACTGTTTTATTTTTTTAGCAAATTCTACGTTGCTACTATGTCCAGGACGATTGGCGATGATTCTTGCTTTAATAGGATAGCCTATCAATGCTAAGTCACCTATGACATCTAATAATTTGTGACGTGCGGGTTCATTAGGAAATCTTAACTCTAAATTATTTAAATAGCCTTCACTTTTTACTTCAATTTTATCTCGCTTAAATACTTTAGCCAATCGAGTCATCTCTTCTTTAGTAACAGGCTTATCAACTACTACAATGGCATTGTTGATATCTCCGCCTTTAATTAAATCGTTTTCTAAAAGTGTTTCTAATTCATGTAAAAAACAAAAAGTTCTACAAGGGGAGATCTCTGACTTAAAATCTTTGATTGTTTTGAGTGCCGCATGTTGTGTGCCTAATACTGGGCTATTAAAATCTATCAGGGTGGTGATTTGATAATCCAATGCTGGTAATGCAACCATCTCTACGCGCTTGTCTTCGTCGTAGTGAAAAATATTTTCATCAATGCTATACCAAGCTTTTGCTGCATCTTGTTCTAATACACCTTCTTTTTCAATGGCTTCTATAAATGGTGCAGAGCTACCATCCATGATTGGAATTTCTGGTCCGTTCAATTCAATCAAAAGATTGTCAACACCTAATCCAACTAAAGCGGCAAGAATATGTTCTACCGTGCTCACTTTGGCATCGCCCACTTGCAATGTAGTACCACGACTTGTATCCGTTACTAAATCACAATCCGCTTTGATCAAAGGTTTGTTTGGTAAATCTACCCTTTGAAACTGGATACCAAATCCTGGATTAGCAGGCTGCAATGTCATATCTACTAAAACGCCTGTATGTAAACCGGTTCCGCTAATACTAATACTTTGAGTAAGGGTATGTTGCTTATCGGGGTTAAAATGTTGATCCATGTGTAACTAGTTTAGAATAGCTTAGTTAAAAGCTTGATTTTAAGCAAAAATACGCCTGATTTAGGCTTTTTGAGACAGTTGTTGTACTAATATTTCGAGTTCTTGGACTCTTTTTTCCAATTCTGGGAGATTTTTGACATAAACCTGGCTTCTTAAGCTTTGTTTTTGATCAATTGCTGGGTAGCCCGCAATGGTCATATTTGCAGTTGTAAATGTTTTTGTCACACCAGCTCCTCCTGCAATTTTTATCCCATCTGCAATGGCAAGATGACCAGCTAAACCAGCCTGTCCTCCAATCATGACATTCTTTCCAATCTTTGTACTACCACTTACACCAACTTGTGCGGCGATGACGGTATTGATTCCTATTTCTGCGTTATGTGCTATCTGAATCTGGTTGTCTAATTTAACGCCTTTACGAATTATTGTTGATCCGATCGTTGCTCTGTCGATAGTGGTGTTGGCGCCAATTTCAACATCGTCTTCGATGACCACGTTTCCAAGCTGTGGTACTTTTTGAAAACTACCATCTTCTTTTGGAGCAAATCCAAAACCATCACTTCCAATAATCGTTCCGCTATGAATGGTCACATGATTTCCAATAACACAATCTGCATAAATGACCACACCTGGATGGATGGTGACATGGTTGCCAATTTGTACATTTTCTCCAATGACTACATTGCTAAATATTTTTACATGTTCACCCAGTACAGTTCCTTCATTGATATAAGCAAAAGCTGCAACAAAATGGTTTGCACCTAATGTAGCAGTTGGCGCAATAAAAGAAGGGGTTTGAATGCCCACAAGTTGTTGGGATTTTAATTCTTGGTATTTTGTAAGTAGGGTAGCGAATGCTGCATAAGCATCTGGCACCCTAATTAAAGTCGCATTTATTTTTTGTTTTAATACTTGCTGATCGCTAATGATGATAATCGAAGCGGCGGAAGAATATAAAAATGCTTCATATTTAGGGTTGGCTAAAAAAGAAAGTTGACCAGCAGTGGCTTCCTCTATTTTACCAAAATTCCTAACAGTGACAGATGCATCACCTTCCACTTGACCTTGAATCATGATTGCGATTTGTTGGGCACTGAATTCTATCATGTGTTGCATTGTTTATTTGAATTGGGGGTTATTCACTTAGTGAACAAATGTAAAATTTTTTAACTGGGGTAGAAAGACTTTCGACAATTAATGCGTTTTGTACCTCAGAAATGGTAGAAATTTCACCTTTTTTTAGCAAAATATGGATATTCTCACTGTCATTCTTGTATAATGTATTGCTTGTTTCACCTTTAAAACACAGGAAAGCAGCGGCGGCATCATCCACATTGAACCTTGCTTTTGTTGCTGTTAATGCTTGATTTAAAGCAGCATCCGTGATGGGTTCTGATTGCAACTGACATTTGTAAATTTTTCTATTCAATAATCTATTGCACAATAAAGATAAAATTGGATCCGAATGTGTTTGCCATTTTTTGATGGCATACATAATATCTGTATCATCTAATTGGCAGTAGGCTGTCAAATCAATTTGCTCAATGGCCGTAAATTCATTGGATAAAAAATAATCTAAAATACCACCAATGGCGATGGTACTGTCTTTTGCTTTTGTCAATTGTTTAGCTCTTTGAATAATTTTAACCAACATATTTTCCGCAGCAATGACGGTCTTGTGTCGATAAACTTGCCAATACATCAGCCTTCTGGACACTAAAAATTTCTCTACACTATTCACACCTTTTTCTTCTACTAATAAAATATTGTTCTTTACGTTTAACATTTTTAAAATGCGCTCATGGCCCACCACGCCTTCACTTACACCTGTAAAGAAACTATCCCTAGATAAATAATCTAATCTATCCACATCTAACTGCCCACTTATTAATTGGTGTAAAAAGGTTTTAGGATATTGGTTGGTAAAAATTTGAATCGCCATTGTTAATTGACCATTCAATGCAGGGTTTGGGTCTGCGTTTAATTGATTCATAATTAACAAAGAAAGGGCCTCATGGTGCACGCCTTTTAACAATACATTTTCTAATCCATGTGAATAAGGGCCATGGCCAATATCATGCATTAAAATGGCTGCTTTTGCAGCTTGGGCTTCTTCCGCACTAATCTCAATACCCTTGTCTCTAAGTTCATTGATCGCATTGCACATTAATTGATACGCACCCAATGAATGGTGCAGTCTGGTATGCACGGCACCAGGATAAACTAGTTGCGCTAAAGCCATTTGCTGTATCCTTCTTAATCTTTGAAAAAAAGGATGGTTGAAAATGGCAAATATCAACGGGTCATTGATCGTAATAAATCCATGTACTGGATCGTTGATCATTTTTCGAGTCAAAAATTCCATAGGCTAAATGTGTTGACAAAGGTACGAAATGTGAATAACTCCTGCGTTTTATTTAAATAGCTACTGTACCAAAAAACTATCTTTGTAACATAGCTTAATGAAGGTAAATCCGACTTAAAATAGCCCAATTTTATGAAAATCACACAAGGCACTTTAGATAAATTAGAAGATATTTTAGGAGAATCTGAATATGTAGTTCGTTACGAGCGTGGTAATTTCCAGAGCGGCTGGTGTTTACTTGAATTCAAAAAAATCGTGGTTTTAAACAAGTTTTTAAATTTGGAAGCTAGAATCAATACCTTACTTGAATTGATTCCCCAACTAACAATCGACTTTGATAAATTGACGCATGATTCTCAAAAATTATATGAGGAAGTGAAGCGCATTGCATTGTCTGAAGCATAAATTAACCCTATCGATTTTGTTACGTATCACCATTCTAGGATCAGGCACCAGCACTGGGGTTCCCCTTATTGGATGCGTATGTCCTGTATGTAATTCAGCTGATCCCAGAGATAATAGATTAAGAACAAGTATTAAAATTGAATCCGATACCACTTGTATCATTATAGATACAACCCCAGATTTCAGGTATCAAATGCTTCGTACAAAAACAACACATATAGATGCAGTGGTATTCACCCATCCCCATAGAGATCATTATGCAGGACTAGATGATATCAGGCCTTTTAATTTCTTTTCCGGTAAATCAATGCCAATCTATGCGAATGCCATTACGCAGGTAGCCATTCAGCGTGATTTTTATTATGCTTTTGAAGCGGATAAAGAGGCAGGTTTGCCAGAGATGCAATTGCGCACCATTGATCATGAAACAACTTTTAAGATTGGGGACATTGAATTGATACCGATTCAAGTCATGCATCGCGATATGCCAGTATTAGGTTTTAGAATGGGTGACTTTACCTATATCACAGATGCCAATTCTATTTCGGCAGAAGCCATGGAGCAAATAAAAGGGTCCAAGGTCCTCATCCTAAATGCACTGCGTCCCGAGTCCCATCCAACACATTTTACATTATCAGAAGCCATTGCATTGACACAGTCACTCAACATTCCTCAAACTTATTTCACGCATTTTAGCCACCAGATTGGTTTACAGGCTGTGGTGGAGCCAAGTTTGCCAAAGGGCATTGGGATGGCTTATGACGGGATGGTGATTACAGTATAATTACTCAAAGTATTTATACGCAAATTTTGCATGTTCAAAAAAGATAGGTTTGTTGAAAATCATCATGCAATTTGATTGGAAATCTTATTTCATTTTTACATCAAAAGAGCAAAAAGGCATTATCGTTCTGGGTTGTATTTTATCTTTAAGTTTATTGTTGCATTATTTATTACCAACAACCTCTACCAATCAGGATAAGTTTTCAAATTCCAAAAGCAAGTCTATCAAGTTTTTTTATTTTGATCCCAACTTATTGGATAGCATGCAAGGATTCCAACTGGGATTGTCCAGCAAACAAATGAGAACACTGTATCGTTATCGAGCAAAAGGAGGACGATTTTATAAAAAAGAAGACCTATTAAAATGGTATGGAGTTTCTGAAACTCAAGCGCAAGGCTTACTTCCTTGGGTTCGGATTAAAGCAATGGACTCCGCAGATGGCGCTCAACAAAATACAAATCGAAAATGGAAAAAGTATGCCCCTGAGCAAATTGATATCAATCATCCCAATGCATCGGATTGGATTCGAATCACAGGTTTGCCAGCCTATAAAGTAAAGCGAATTTTAACCTATCAAAAATGGTCAGGTGGTTTTACCAATATACAAGGGTTAAAAAAAGTTTATGGGATCACTGCTTTTGATTTTCAGATGATCTACCCCTATTTAAAGTACCAGTCCAATACGTCTAAAAAAATGGTTTATCAAACGATGCGCTTTGAGGATTGGATGGCACTTGGCATATTTGATGAAAGGGCTGTTTTTAGGATCTTAAAGCTTCGAAAAGAACAAGAGGGTAGGCTGACTTGGTCGGAAATGGTGATACAGTTTGACCTCACTGAAGCAGAAGCAATGGTCTTAAAAAAAAGAACCAATCTGAGTAATTGATTCAGATTGGTTCAAATGGCTATGCCAAATCGTTAAGAAACTTATTTGTGCTTGAAAATTTGATTTACAGCACCACCTAACATTGGGAATTTTTCTTTTACAAATGCAGCAATGGTTTCGATAGATTGCTTTGCTTGTTCTGGTGTCACACCTGCTTCTTTTACTAAACGGTCAATTAGTTCTTGCATAAATTTATTTTTAAAGTGGTTATATATTTTTCTTAAGCGACTTTCAAAGCGCTTATTTTACTTTTATCAAACATGTCTTTGGCATAAGCTAAAGTCACATTAAATACTTTGGTGTCCGTGCCCGGAAGATCAAACATCGCTTGCGTAAACAAACTCTCGCAGATGCTTCTTAATCCTCTAGCACCCAATTTGTATTCCATTGCTTTAGCAGTAATAAAATCAAAAACTTCTGGGTCAATGGTAAGCTTGATATCTTCTATGGCAAATAATTGCGTGTATTGCTTAATCAATGCGTTCTTTGGTTCTGTCAAAATGCTTCTTAATGTTTCAGCGTCCAATGGCTCTAAGTGAGTGACAATTGGAAGACGTCCTAGCATTTCGGGGATTAAACCAAAAGTTTTGATGTCTTGTGCATTCACAAAGCGCAATAAATTTTTGCGTTGTAATTCTTGCTCGTCTTTGTTGACACTAAATCCAATCGCATTGGTATTGATTCTTCTTGCAATGATTTTATCAATGCCGTCAAATGCGCCACCACAAATAAATAAAATATTCTTGGTGTCTACTTTGATCATTTTTTGATCAGGGTGCTTTCTTCCGCCCTGAGGTGGTACCAATACTTCTGTGCCTTCTAGCATTTTTAATAAACCTTGTTGTACGCCTTCTCCACTTACATCTCTTGTGATAGAAGCGTTGTCACTCTTACGTGCGATTTTATCAATTTCATCGATATAAACAATCCCTCTTTGCGCTGCTTCTACATCATAGTCACAGTTTTGCAAAAGACGCGTTAACATGCTCTCTACATCTTCTCCAACATATCCCGCCTCTGTGAAGACCGTGGCATCCACAATAGCAAAGGGTACATTTAAAAGTTTGGCAATGGTTTTGGCAAGCAATGTCTTACCTGTACCCGTTTCACCAATCATAATCACATTGCTTTTTTCTATTTCTACATCATCTTTGATCGTTGTGGGTAGGTTAATGCGTTTAAAGTGATTGTAAACGGCCACGCATAGTATTTTCTTTGCTTCATCTTGGCCAATGATGTATTGGTCCATAAACTTTTTAATCGCAATCGGCTTTTGTACTTTGAGTGTACCTGCTTTTCCAGCTTCCTTTTTTTGATGAAATTCTTTACCTACAATTTCATGAGCGTGCTCAATACAGTGCTCGCAGATATGACCATCTTGTCCAGCAATTAGGATTTTTACTTCTTCTCTGCTTCGGCCACAAAAAGAACATTGTATATTTTCTGTTTTACTCATTTTCATTTTAAGCAATTTATGAAGGGCTATTGATTATAAGCTCTTAGCAATTTTATCTACGATTCCGTATTCAACCGCCTCTTTGGCATTCATCCAATAATCTCTGTCAAAATCAGCCATAATTTGCTCAATAGATTTGCCACAATTTTTTGCTAAAATTTGAGCACCTAATTCTTTTGTCTTTCTTATTTGTTCTGCCTGAATTTCGATGTCTGCACTGGTAGCTTGAAAATAGCCACCTAAACTCGGCTGATGAATCATCACTTCGCCATGCGGGAAAATAGTACGCTTCCCTTTCTCACCCATACTCAATAAGATAGAACCCATACTTGCTGCTAAGCCCATACAAATGGTATGCACAGGACTCTTAATTAAGTTCATTGTATCAAACATCACCATCCCACTCGTCACCACACCGCCTGGACTATTGATATAAAAATGAATTGGCTCGCCTGGCTTATCTGCATCCAGTAATAAAAGTTTAGTCACAATCTCTCTTGCAGACTTATCATCCACTACGCCCCATAAATAAATAGATCTTTTTTCAAAAAAGATTTGTTCCATTTTCTTGTTCAAAAAAGAGGGTGCATTGTCTTCTTTTTTATCTTCTCTATGTTCTTCCTCTTCTTCCATTAAAAAACGATTGGCGGGTATCATATAAACAGTTTAAATTAGTATAATTATTTTTTTAATTTTCTTGGGTTGGTTAATAACACTTCGTCTACCAAACCATATGCTTTGCCTTCGGCAGCAGTCATCCAGAAATCTCTATCACAATCTTTAGCTACTAACTCTACATCCTTGTGGGTATGTGTCGCAATCACTTCGTATAATTCGTGTTTTAATTTCTTGATTTCTCTTGCGGTGATTTCAATATCAGATGCCTGTCCTCCAATGGCGCCGCTCGGTTGGTGTAACATGATACGACTATGTCTCAATGCTGTTCTTTTACCTTCTACACCAGCACATAATAAAATGGCTCCCATACTTGCAGCCATGCCCGTACAAATAGTTGCCACATCTGGGCTAATGAATTGCATGGTATCATAAATTCCTAAACCAGCATAAACGCTTCCGCCTGGACTATTGATATACATTTGAATGTCCTTTGTGCGGTCTGTACTTTCAAGAAACAACAACTGCGCTGTAACGATATTGGCTACATAGTCATTGATGCCTTCTCCTAAGAAAATGATTCTATCCATCATTAAACGGCTAAACACATCCATGCTTGCTACATTCATTGGTCTTTCTTCAATAATATAGGGTGTCAAATTGGTCACACTATTTTGGTATTGATGCAGACTATTACTTCCGATCCCTCTGTGTTTGATCGCGTATTTTTCGAATTCTTTTCCTATGTTCATAATTGCTTTTTTCAGATTGTAAAGGTAAAACCTATTCTCCTAAGCTATTGCAAAAAGAGTGCCAAATTTGGGTCAAAACAAGGGGGAAGCACAAAAGCCCCCGAAATGGGGGCTTCAAAATCATTATTGTTGTGAAATAGCCTAATAATTTTTTAAATTAGGCTATTTCACAAAAGCCCCCGGAATGTGGGCTTTTGCTATGTAAATTGGTCTAATTAGTGCTTGTGGTTATTCAACAAATCTGCAAATTTTTCTGCTGCGATTGGTTCATCTTTGGCAGTCACTTCTGCTTCTAAAGCGTTGAATAATTTATCTGTGCTAATTCTGTGGTAACTGTCTTCTACAAATTTTCTGTCTTGCATCATACGAGCAGCATAATCTTCTAACCATTGGTCATTGTCACCCAATGCACCTAATTGGCCACCCATATAACTCATCAATTGTTGTTTTGCGAAACCCTTTAAATCTTCTGCCACCACTTCCACTTTATGATCAGCGATTAATTGTGTACTAATGACAGTCCACTTTAATTGATCTTGGAAAACTGGATATTCTTTTTCTGCTTCTTCTTCTGTTCTTTGTTTGTCTCCACCTTTTTGCAACCAACGCTTTAAAAATGCAACAGGGAAATCCATTTTAGTTTGTTCAATTAAGCCATGATAAATTTGATCATGCACTTGATTTTTTGCTTGTTGTGCATAGTACCCTTCGATATCTTGCTTCACTGCTGCTTTGAATTCGGCTTCACTGGTGATGGCTTGATTCGGGTAGGTTACAGTAAATAAAGTTTCGTCTAAAGGTGCTTTTTCAACTAAGCCAACTTTAGTAATCACTAGTTTAAAATATTTTTCAGCATCGGCCTTTGTTAATGCTAAATCATTTAAAATGATATCTAATTCTTTGTCCTCAAAGGCTTTGCTTAATTGAATCACAACGGCGTCATCGTTCTTTTTGCCAATGAATTGCTTTCTTTGTTTTTCACTAAAATATTTAATCAATAAAGAATTATCTTTTTTGATACCCCCTTCAATTTCATTCCCGTCTTTATCTGATTCAATAAAAGTCACGTTCAATACATTGTCTTCACTAGTTGACAATTCAGGTTCAGTCATGTTGCCATTTCTGATTTGCAGACGCTCTACTTCGCTTTGAATCATTTCGTCTGTCACTTGAATTTTATAGCGCTTAACTTTAATCTCTTTAGTTTTTAGTTCAAACTTTGGCTTTAATCCAATTTCAAAAGAGAAATCATAATCTGTTGGATTGTTATGGTCCATATTGGCAAATGCAGTGGCCATTGGAAGTGGTTGTGCGAAAATATCTATCTGCTCCTTAGACATGTATTGGTTCATTTCGTTCTCAACAGACTTTAGAATCACATCGCTGAAAATAGCTTGACCATACATTTTTTTAATCATACCGGCAGGCACCATTCCTTTTCTGAATCCTGGAATATTGGCCGTTTTGGCTTGTTTTTTTAAACTTGTTTCATAAGTAGATAAATAATCTTCTTTTGAAATGGTCACCGTTAATTGGTCATTTAAAGGCGCAATGTTGGTTCTTTTTATGGTTGCCATAGGTCTTGCTTTTACTGCTTAATTGAAATGTTTAAGGGGGGCGAAGGTACAATTTTTGGATTTAAATAAGGCATTATAATAGGAAAAAGGCCCCAAATTGGGGCCTTTTTCTGTGCGGATGGAGGGGGTCGAACCCACACGCCTCGCGGCGCTAGATCCTAAGTCTAGTGCGTCTGCCAATTTCGCCACATCCGCTTAGGGGTTGCAAACTTAAACGATATTTTTTAAAATTGGTCTAAGAAACCGACAATTTCCTCTAAATACATTTGATCAATTGCATCAAAATGAGCTAATTCGGTACTATCAACATCTAAAACGCCAACTATTTGACCATTTTGAAAAACAGGTACTACAATTTCAGATCTGGATGCGCTACTGCAAGCAATATGTCCTGGAAATTTTTCAACATCTTCCACAACTAAGGTGATCCCTTTTTCCCAAGAGGTTCCGCAAACGCCACGGCCTTTCTTAATTCTTGTGCAAGCCACTGGACCTTGAAAAGGGGCTAGTACCAATTCATCATCGACTACCCAATAAAAACCAACCCATAACCAGTTGAACTGTTCTTTAAGCGCTGCTGCAATATTACCAAGGTTGGCAATTAAATTATCCTCTCCAGTCATTAAGCCTTTGATTTGAGGAATCAAGGATTCATACTGTGTTTTTTTATCTCCATGATGGAGTACTAAATCTTCTGCCACTAATTTTATTTTTTAAAGATGGATTGCAAATCTTTTCTTTCGATGCGTGCAACAAATACGATGAATGCAAAAAGTAAGATGGTTGCAAATAAATAATTGAAAGGTTGATTTGTTGAAACAAGATGTAACAATAAATTAATACCATAGACCATTAATGCAATGATAAAATAAGCAATTAATTTTTTGGTGGCATAAGGCACAGGATAAACGCGTTGTCCCCATAAATAACTCACAATCATCATCGTGCCATAACAAAAGAAAGTGGCCCAAGCGCTCGCCATATAACCAAAATGAGGTATCGCAAAATAGTTAATGACAATTGTGATGAAGGCGCCTAATAAGGTGATCCAGACGCCTGCCATGGTTTTGTTACTTAGTTTATACCAGATACTTAAGTTATAGTATACGCCTAAAAACATATTTGCAATCAGTAAAATAGGCACCACTTTTAGGCCCACATACATGGCTGGATTTTGAATAAATAATTTCCAAATATCAATGTATAGCATCACAGATAAAAACATCACACATAAACTAATCACAAAAAATTTCATGACTTTAGCATATGTTTTTTGCGCTTGATCTGTTTCGGCTTGTTTGAAGAAAAACGGTTCAGCACCCATGCGGAATGCTTGTATAGAGATGGTGATTAAAATAGCTAATTTATAACAGGCACTATACACACCCACCATGGCCTTGTTCTCGTCTGCAGTTGCTCCAGGGCCCCACCATCCCAACATGATACGGTCTAATGTTTCATTGATCATCCCGCCAAATCCTACTAAAATAAGGGGCACTGCAAAAGCCATCATGCTCCACCAAAGTTTAAAGTTGAATTTAAAACGGATGGATCTAATTTCTTTTTGTAACAAGAGCATTACAAAAACATTTTGCACAATACCCGCTATTAAAATATAACCTACTTCCCAATTTGGTTGATAGAATTTTTGTAAAAAACTAGCTGGATGTGTTGCTACATAATTTGGTAAAAGACTGATGAAGCTATAGGTCGCAAGTATATTGATTAAGATGCCAACAATTTTGATCAAGGCAAATTTCTTGGGACGTTCTTGCAATCTTAGTCTTGAAAAAGGAATCGTCGTTAATGCATCTAGCGCAACGATCCAAGCAAGTAAGCTAATGTATTCGGGGTGAGCAGTAATTTGTAAAAGTTCAGCCAATGGAAGTTTCCAAGTGAATAAGCCAATCAAAACAAGTACGGTGACAAATAGCATCGAAAAGCTACTGGTGTTGTAAATCTCCTCCTCATTTTCTTTGGTTCCGAACTTGAAATAGGCGGTCTCCATGCCGTGGGTCACAATGACATTCAAAAAGGGAATAAAAGCATAGACAATCGAATTCTCCCCATAAGCAATATCTGAAAGCTTATAGGTTAAATAAGGGGTAAGCAAATAGCTAATAAACCTTGCGGCTATTGAACTAAGTCCGTACCATGCGGTTTGACTGACTA
>JBILAW010000105.1:0-5982 GCA_044354025.1 Sediminibacterium sp. | reverse complement strand
TTGGTGTTGCTAACTCTATCCAATTAATTAAAGTACTTGAAGGCAATGCACTTAAAACAAAATTCTTACTTACATCTGTTCTAATTGCAATACTTCCTACAACCGCATTTGACAAACCCAACATGTTAGATTGACTATTTACCACTGTTGCACTTTGGAATGAAATAGCGGGAATTTGATTTGATGGGATTTTCCCATCATTACCTAAGGTAGCAACTCCATTATTTGCAGCTTTTTGAGTTGCATCAATTTTATTATTAAAACTAGTAAAATCTGCAGCATTTAAGTAACCATCTACACTTGTTGTAGCCTGAGATATACTTATTATGTTTGCATTCTTTACTAAAGGTGCAGTAAAACTCAAAGGGGCTTGTACATCAGTGCCAATCACTAAACCTAGATTCGTTCTAGCAGCTGCCGCAGAAGTGGCTCCTGTTCCACCATTTAATATACCTACTGTACCAGTTACATTTGTTGCTTTTCCTGTAATGTCACCAGTAATTTTTGTTGCATCTATTCCGATTGCCAATTTTGCATTAGTGATATTACCGTCTGCAATTTTTGTAGTCGTCACTGCATTATTTGCAATAGTTGGTAAAGCAGCTGTCCCAGTTAAATCCCCGGATAATTGAATCTTACCTTTTTCTGTAGGACTGGCATCAACAATTGTTGCAATACTGGATGCAACTTGCAGGTCTACATAGTCTTTAACAGATTTTACGGTAGGATACTTTGTATTTGAATTAGCGTCAACAGTAAGATCAGTGCTCTTATTTGCACTATTTTCTTTTAAACCTAATGCAGTTGTGACATCTGTTGTGTTTGCTTTTAAACCTAATGCAGTTGTGACATCTGTTGTGTTTGCTTTTAAACCTAATGCAGTTGTGACATCTGTTGTGTTTGCTTTTAAACCTAATGCGGTTGTTACATCTGTTGTATTTGCTTTTAAACCTAATGCGGTTGTGACATCTGTTGTGTTTGCTTTTAAACCTAATGCGGTTGTGACTGAAGCATCGTTCGCTTTTAATGCTAATTGATTATAGATAGAAGTACTATCAAAGGTCTTTGCGGCTAATTGTGCAGGTGTTACATACTTTGTTAAACTATCCGCAATATTTAATTTTGAAGCGATAGAATTCAATAATGGTGTTTGATCAAAGGTTTTTGCCGCTAACTGTGTAGGTGTCACATATTTTGTACTATCCGAAATATTTAATTTTGTAGAAATAGAATTTAATAGTGGAGTTTGATCAAAAGTTTTTGCCGCTAACTGAGTAGGCGTCACATATTTTGTACTATCCGAAATATTTAATTTTTTTTCTAACCCAAACACATTACCCGCATATAATGCATAAGGAACACTACCAAAAGGAGAGGTTCCTAAGTCAATTAAATCTTTTGTATAATCCCAACCCGTTACTGGGGCCATTGGGGTAATTGCAATTTTTAAATTTAAAAAATAAGGCCCCTGTCCCCAATCAATTAATCCTAAAGACGTCACTGTGCCTCCAATTCTTTTTCCATTACCAACACTTATGCTAAAAACACCGGTTGCATCTGTATTTGTTTCATGCTCTTCTATCAACACTTTCACGCCAGATGCTGTGTTTTGGATAATACTTGATTGCACAAATATTTTTCTGTCTTTTGCAGGATTAGAATACTGATCTCTTGCAACTGCTTGAAAAATGATGCCACTTGCTGGGGTTTGTGCAAACAACTGACTTTGGAACAAAGTAGTCATTACTACAAAAATAAATGAGATCTTACATTTTAAATATTTCTTCATACTATTACTTTTCAAAATCTTTTATATTAATTCGCTTTTATAAATTTTATTGCATCCACATAATTCGGAGATTCAATTTTGAGGATATAAGTCCCACTAACTAGCCCACTTAGATCAATATTTAAACCCTGGAATAAATTATACCCAGTTTCTTTTTGTGATCTTATTAATGCACCTTCTGTTGTCCAAATACTTAAACTAAATGTTTCTGTCAAAGGAGGTGTATTATTTAATTTAATTTTTGCCAAATGACTTACAGGATTTGGAAATAATCTTACACCTAAGCTATTTATCTTCATTGTAACTTCACAGTTGATTGCAAATTGCCCGTTACCTCTTGGGGCACTGAATATTGCAAGACCTGATTGCACATCAATACATTTGGTTATACTGTTAAATTGAATTGCCACACCATTACTTTCCGTTCCTGGTAATACACCAACTGAACTCATAATAAAATGACCTGTTTGAGCAGAAGTCACTAAATAGCAAATCGTAGAACTAATAAATAAAATAATTTTTTTCATGTTATTTACTTGTGCTGAAGTAGAACTTTGTTGGGATGGTCGCGCCATTTAAAGTATAAAATAAAATAAGATTATCGCTACCAATAGATTCAATATTGTAGATATATTCTACCGTGTTGGTACTGCTTGTTTTTGCTTGAACATGTATTTGTAAAACCTTCCCAGCTTTTTCTACCGTATAGGTTCCATTTAAACCATCGGAGTCTTTCGTGGTTTTATTCTTTAAAAAATCTATAAAATAGGTAGACTGTCCTACATAAGATCTTTTACTAGTTCCGGTGATGCTATAATCCAAATACCATGTTTTATCCGATAACATTTGATAAGATAAATTAATATCTGCTCCGATATTATCCTTGCTGCAACTTGTTAGTTGTGTTAAACTAAGAAGACTAAATAAAAATAGGATGGTATAGGTTGTACATTTTTTCATATATAAACTTTTTTTATTTAAAACAAATCATTTGCTTTGATCAACATGCCCAAATCAAAATTATTCATACTAGTTTGAATTGGTGATTTAGTTACAGAGTGTAAGCTTTGTTTGTAGTGAAAGAAAATTGTGTACAAGGAATTGTTATCAAACTCAATACCTAGATGTGCTCTTAAAAACATTTTTCTATAATTGTTACCCACTTGGTTGTCTATTCCTTGTCCCGATAAACGAATGTCCAAACTTGGACCAGTCACCACGTAAAACTTATACCTAGCAGTATCAGAAACTGGGATGAGTTTCCTATACATCGCTGTCATATTTAAACTTAGTGATTGTTCTGCTGCTTTAAAGTTGGAAAAACCGCCTAAAAATGGTTCAACAGGTTTGGTTTCTTTATAGTTAGCACCCGCAGCATATTTATTTAAGGTAAAAGCGAATGCGTATGGATGTTTTTCTTTATACTTTCCATCCACCCTTAATCCTGCAATAAAACCTGGTTTGTAAACATTTTTTTGCTCAACTGCATAAATAAATGGAGATGTATAGTCGTTGGCACTAATATTTTGCTTAGCAAAATTCATCCCAGCCATTAGCATCACATCATTATCCTTAAAATCTGCAAATGTCTTATTCCAAGTTTTTGTAAAATTTTTTCTGAATTTAACCACTTGGGCTGTCGTGACTTTTTTAAAAGCCAAAAGCTGCTTTTTCCCTTTGGATAACACAGTGTCTTTAATTTCAACGGTGTCTTTAATAACCGGAGAACTTTGCGCATTCAAACCAGTTCCAAGACATATGAAAAAAATAAATAATGATAAAAATCTGTAATTCATATAAAATTATTCTAATATTAATAGCCCTCACCGATATGGCAAAAACTAAGCGCATGCGCTAAGACGGCGCAAATTAGAATAATGCAGACATATGTCTAGATATGGAGTGCTTAACCTTGTACAGATTTATAAAACCTGAACAAAGTTTAGATTAAAATCTATCGATTTAGGTACTCTGAAGGCGTAAGGCCTGTTTTTTGCTTAAATGCATTTAGAAAAGTAGTCCTTGAAACAAAACCAGCTTGTTTTGCTAAGGCATCTAAAGTAAGAAGTTGATTATTCCCTTTTTCAATTTGCTCAATAACATAAATGATTTTATGGTCGTTTTTCCAGGTATTAAAATTAATACTCAAGTGTTCATTAAAGTAATAACTCAAATGGTGCACCGGTATATCTGTATTTGCAGACATGACAGATAGGCTAAAATCAGGATTTAAATAGGGCTTAGTTAGCCTGTAGGTTTCAATTTTTTCATGTAATAATTGCAATTTCCCATCTGAAATCTCAAAACTTTTTATCAACTTTTTAGTTTCCGCTACTGACACAGCTGCTTTTATCCTAATAGGTAGTAAAAAATCAAGCTGCGGTAACCCATATAGAATATTAGGGAAGAATAATAAGGTAGCATTAAACAAGACCAATCCAATCAAGGAAATATTTAAGAAATAATACCCCCTCACCTCCGCCATTTTATAGTCCAAGGTTTGAAAAGAAAAAATAGTAAATATTAAGAAACTGACATAAACAAGTAAAGTGTTGAAAATCAATAAACTTAGCCATCTATAAATTAATAAGGACTGCTTATCCTCTGGCTTCTCAAATTTAAACTTTAGTAACATCAATCTTATACATACACCAACATAAATCAAACCAATTATGGGTCTTAACAAAAAATTAAATGTGGATGGCACAAATAAATTATTATTATTTAAAATCTCAGCTGGATCCATTAATACCCTCTCTGCAAAAGATAATTTAAACTCATAGCTTGAAAACAAATGTGGCAATATATTGATCAGTAAAATAAATGCAGGAATAAAATGTAACCAATCAAATTTTTCGAATTTGTAATCATCTCTTAATATACCTCTTACATAAAAATAAAGCATTGGACCTGTCAATAAAAAAAAAGGTGTAAAATTGACTAATAAAATGGCAATCATTGATTTACTGCCAGAATAAATTGTAGCATAATGCGCAAGAGAATATAAATTATTAATCAGAAAAAAAACAAATAAGAATAAGTTTACCCTATTGGACTCTTTAATATTAATGAGCAATAGCAATGAAACAATAAAACCTAATATGGTGATAAACAATAACAAGGGGAACTTAATTTACAGTCAATTGATTAGGATCAAAAATATCGATTTTTATCTAAACATTGTATGAAACTTGTAGCCAAGCCCAGGATCGAACTGGGATTTAGCGCTTCGGAAACGCTTGTACTAACCATTGTACGACAAGGCCATAAACAAAATTATGAATTTGGGCTAATAACTTACCGTCGAAATAGTACTTTAATAGCTGCAGGCAGGAAAATAGGCGTGGGTAAACTGCTCATAATCTTTAAATCATCTAGCAAGGTAGATGTATTGGATAAGAATTTAAAAACAGTAGCTGCCCTATTTTTTTTAAAAATGCGTGCGAATATTTCATCGCCTGCCATTTTTTGATTTTCTAGGATATACAATAAAACTGCATCGTAAAATTGATGCCTTGTATGATGCACGGCAGGATTCAAGGCTTGATTCAATTTTAATTGATGTACAATCTGTTGCGTTTGTTGTTGAATAAATTGAAAAGCATAACCCGTACTTGCCTTAACTGCATCCCCCATGGTGCCTATTGAAACAACCGCACCATCATTGGAAGTCAATTTTTTCGAGGTCATGGGTATAGCACCCATTTCGGTATGTTGAATTTGATAGGTTTGTCCTTTGTAATGTTCCTCCATATAGGCATTCAAAACAAGATCATATTGTGCCGATTCTAAAATAGAAGGTGAAAATAAGGTATACTCCACCAATGCTTTTTTATCTGTAATAGGAAGCAAGTACATAAATGCTGTTGCATCCATTTGAGGTACATTAAAATCCATTAATCTAGCAACAGTATCATCAAAAACAGTGTTGTCAAATTCCACTACAATACCTTTAAAGTGTTGCCAAAGTTTTGATTGGATGCGCTCCCCGTTGATACTTGAAAATACAAATTCTGCATTTGCAGCGCCCCCTTCCCAATTGACCCTTGCACTGTAAGCATTGATGGAGTCAATGTTTAAGATCTTTGACGCCACCCATTCCACATTGTCAAAACCCTTTGCAAAATCACTGATATATTGGTAAAAATCAATCCCTTGTATCATTTTATATTCAAAAGGCGCAGTTGGTAATG
>JBILAW010000104.1:0-6015 GCA_044354025.1 Sediminibacterium sp. | reverse complement strand
CCTTCAAAATACGATCTTTACAAAATATGAATTCGAGTAAACTAAAGCCATTACTTTCTCTTGGAAATAAATTGATTGGGTTCATCTTATTTGTGATTTGTGCTATTGCGATCTACAATAAGGTCTTGCAAAATGAAAATCTGAATCAATATGGTGCAGATTTAAAAATACAATTGGCCAAAATTCATTGGACAGCTTGGTTGCTTATGGGTTGTTTATTGATACTGAATTATACCATCGAAGCCATCAAATGGAAATCTGTGATCGCATCTACAAATAAGTTCAACACTTTACAAGCATTAAGGGCCGTATTGGTAGGCCAGGCTTTTTCTTTTTTTACACCAGCAAGGTCTGGCGACTATGTGGGCAGAACATTATTTTTAGCCCCTGGAACAAAATTGAAAGGCATTACACAAATGGCATGGGCTTCCTATGCGCAAATTTTAATGACGATCTGTTTTGGTTGCTTCGCCTTATTTTGGAACCTCCCATTTCTCCCATGGCTAAAATGGGTTGCGCCTTTGGGTGGAATCATTGCATTGTTTTTATTTTTTTACAATCAGCCTCTAAAAGGTTGGTTATCTAAGATCAATCTCCTGCAAATCGATCAAGCATTAAAATGGAAACTCCTTGCGCTTGCATTTGCGCGTTATTGCATCTACCTCATGCAGTACAACTGGGCAGCACAAATGCTTTCAATACCAGTGGACTGGATGGATTTAAGCATTGCCATTATGGCTTTATTATTTTTCCTGAGTATGATACCTGCAATTAGTTTGACCGATTTAGTCATTCGAGGGCAATTGTTTTTATTGTTAATGGCGCCATTTTACCAGAACGATATCATGCTCATTGCATTAACCACCTTAATATGGATTGTCAATTTTTTAATACCATCTATCTTGGGCGCGATTTTATTACTTGGTTTTAGATTAAAGCAATAAATTTATAGTCCATAACCCAAGTCATGTTTTTATACCTCTTTCATATTTGGATGGCCGCTTTATTATCTGTGATGCCAAATCAGACCAAAGCGCTTTGTAGTCAATCCAATACATCATTTATTATAGGTGAAAAAATTACCTATACCATTTTTTACAATGTGATTGGATTGTATGTGAATGCAGGTGACGCTCAATTTACTATAACGCCAACTAAATGGGAAGGAGATGCTGCTTTTGCTTTTACTGCCACTGGCAATTCCAATCGCAGGTATGATTGGATCTTCAAAGTGCGAGACAAATATGAATCTATTGTAGATAGTAAAACTTTGTTACCTCATTTTTTTAGTAGAAGTATCAATGAGGGTTCATTCCATCAAAATCAAACTCTTACTTTTAATCAAAAGTCCAACGAAGTGACGACCCATAAAGGAGCTTCATTTAAATCGGCAGATTGTACATTTGATGTGATAAGTGCTGTGTATGCCGTAAGGAATTTAGATTTTAGTAATCTACAAGTCAATCAGAAAGTGTACTTAAATTTTTTCCTTGACAATGAATTATTCCCTTCTTATTTTAAATATTTAGGTAAAGAAATTGTACGAACTAAATTTGGTAAGTTTAAAGCCATTAAAATAGCCCCATTGCTTGTGAAAGGGTCTATGTTTGAAGGCGGAGAGCGCATGACCATCTGGGTCACAGACGACGAGAACCATATTCCAATAAGAATTGAAACGCCTATTATTGTTGGCTCAATTAAAGTGGATATGAAAAGCTATGAAGGGTTAAGGCATCCTTTAACTGCCATGATAGAATAAGCGTAGTTCCTGAATAAATAGTCATATATTTTTTTTATTCGAGGTCAGCTTTGTTGGTTCAAATTAAGCTTTAACTTTTTAAGGTATCTAAGCTAAAGCAATTTTTTGCTCTAATCCCTTTTTCAGTCATATGTACATCACAGCATTCATTGACTGAATCATGTTCAAAAAATAATGTGTAGTTTTTGGTATATGCTTCGTTTAAGAAGATTTCTTTTTCGTTGAGTGTAAACAGCGGTTGCATATCATAGCCCATTACAAATGGGATAGGTAAATGTCCTACAGAGGGTAATAAGTCTGCCATAAACACAAGCTGATGTGTTCCATATTGAATTTTAGGCAGGAGCATGCCCTGTGTATGTCCATTGACAACAATACAGCTGATATTTTCTGCAAAATGAATTTCTTGTAAACTGGTATCGCTTTTAAATGGAGGAATCTTAATTAATTTCAATTGACCGCTCTCCATTAAGGGCATGATATTTTCTTTTAAAAAGCTTGCTTTTTCTCTTCTGTTCGGATTTGTTGCGGTTTCCCAGTGTGGTGCACTTACCCAATAAGTGGCATTGGGTAAAGCCAACTTGAGAACGCCATTTTCATGATCTACTGCGCCGCCAACATGGTCAAAATGTAAATGGGTTAATAGTACATCTGTAATGTCTTCTGGTTTAAAACCATGCTGTGCCAATGCCTCCGTAATTGTCTTGGTTGCACTCGGATGGTAATGGCTAAAAAATTTTGCATCTTGTTTATTGCCCATTCCTGTATCAATTAAAATGGTGCGATCTCCTGATACAATCAACATACATCTTAAGGCCCAAGTACAAAGATTGTTTTCGTCTGCTGGATTGGTCTTATTCCAAATGGATTTTGGCACCACACCAAACATAGCACCTCCATCGAGTTTGAAATTGCCTGTATGGATACTATAAATTTGCATGCTTATTTTTTAGCGAAGTTCGATACAACAAAATTAAACCAATGATAAAAAATACACATAATCCAAGGACTGCATTTTTTTGAGACCCTGTTAGTTCAATGATAAAACCAAAGCTAAACATACCAATTACGATGGCCACTTTTTCTGTGACGTCAAAAAAACTAAAGAAGGAAGTTGTGTCTTTTGTTTCTGGCATTAGTTTTGCATAAGTACTCCTGCTCACGGATTGGATGCCTCCCATTACAAATCCAACCATTGTAGCTAAACAATAAAATTCTGTAATGCCATTTCTTGGGACATAATAACCAATTATACAAATCAGGATCCAAAAGGAAACCGCAATCATTAAAGTAGTAAAATTTCCTATTTTAACTGCCATCTTACTCATAAGCATCGCGCCTGGGATGGCCACCAATTGAATGATTAAAATAGCAATGATTAAATTAGTTGTAGGAATATTTAATTCACTCTTCCCATAAAGCGTGGCCGCTAACATCACTGTTTGTACGCCCATATTATAAAAGAAAAAAGCGCCTAAAAAACGATCCAAAGTCGGTAATTTTCTTAGTTGCAACCAAACTTTATGTAGTTCTTTGTAACCGCCTACAAAAATATTATCCGTCTGATCTGTTTTTGTGTTTTTAATGCTTGCAGGTAAATTAGTGATAGACCAATGTCCAAAACCAAACCACCAAATACCGGCTAATAAAAAAGAGATTTGAGAAGCTTTGCCAACTGTTATGCCAAATAAGTCTGGTTTTAATACAAAGACAAAACAGATTAATTGCAAGATGACAGCCCCAATATAGCCCATCATAAATCCTTTTGCACTCACACGATCTTGGTCTTCTGGTGCAGCAATTTCTGGTAAATAAGAATTGTAAAATACTAGACTGCTCCAAAAGCCAATACAAGCAATGATCATGGAAATTAATCCCAAACCAATATGTGAAGCATCAAAAAAGTAGAGACTGCAACATGCCAAACTACCCAGGGTACAGAAAAACCTAAGAAATTGTTTTTTATTTCCTCTGAAATCCGCAATAGAAGAAAGGAGCGGAGATAAAAGTGCAACGATTATAAATGCAATGGCCAATATATAATTGTACAGTGCAGTATTAATGAATGTAAATGAGCCGATGGTAACTTTATCAATTAAAGTCGCCTCATTACCGTCACTCGTCACAGCCTCATAAAATGCAGGGAAAATGGTCGAAGAAATGACAAGACTGTAGACGCTATTGGCCCAATCATACATGGTCCAACTATTGATTACTTTTTTAGAAGCAGTTTGCATAATGCAAGGGGTTTACTCCCAAAATACGAATAATTGCGAATCTATCTTTAAATCCATTAAGCTTTTTGAAGGAAGAGCCAAGTAAGCATGGCTAAGCCTAATGCTATTCTGTACCACCCAAATATAGAGAAGCCTCTTTTTTGGACAAATTCAATAAAGAATTTAACGCTCACTAAGGCTACAAAAAATGCGACGATTCCACCAATGCATAGGTTCATTAAGTTGTCGGATACAAATACCTCTGGATGGTCTTGGTAGACATCTAATGTACTTTTTGCTGAGGCAGCGAGCATAGTAGGCACCGCAAGAAAAAATGAAAATTCTGCAGCAGCTTTTTTACTTAGTTTTTGGCTTAAACCACCAATGATGGTGGCGGCACTTCGGCTAAGTCCAGGAAATACGATCGCCAATACCTGAAAGCAACCAACCCAAAATGCTTGTTTATATTGAATGGGTGCATGGTCTACAGGAGCGACTTGCTTTTTAAAATAGCGATCTATAAAAATCAAAGCAATACCACCCAATACCATGACCGTTGCAATCACCCATAAATTATCTAAAACAGCGTCAATGTATTTTTTTAGTAAAGCGCCAAAAAGCAATGCTGGCAGCACTGCTAAAAGTAATTTTAAATAAAAATGATAGTCTTTGAAATTGAAGAATTCCTTACGATAAATTACCACGACCGAAAGGATCGCAGCAAATTGTATCACAATTTCATAGAGGTCTACAAAAGGGCTATCCGCAATCCCCAAAAATGGATTGGCAAATTTCATATGTGCTGTACTCGATATCGGTAAAAATTCGGTGATACCCTCAATGATGGCAATGATAATCGTTTGTATCGTATTCATAGGTTAAATTAAAAAAAGAGCGATGCATGCATCGCTCTTAATAGGTATAAAGAAGTTTAAGCTTTTTTGAACAAAGCATATATTTCTACAATGAAACCTGCAATAATCAACAATGGCGCAAGCGTGATTCTTCTAAAACTATAGACTTCATTTTCATTGAATACGTTTGGGTCGGCGCTTTTACCACCAGCCATTAAAAGCATGCCTGCAATAATCAAAACGGCACCAATGATCATCCAAGTATAATTGGATTTTCCAAATAGGTCTAGAGATCTTTTTGTATTTTTTTCTTTCATAATAAATAGATTAATATAGTTCGTCTAATTTCATTTTTAAATATTTCACTACGCTTCGGTAAGTGCTTAAGACAGAGATGCCAATACCAATGATGATCAGCCCGCCAAATAACAATAAGCTATTTCCAATACCTTGTAAGGTTTGAAGTTGAGGAAATTGTGAAGTCGCCCATTGAATCAATCCAAATAACAAAAAGATAGCAATTAAAGCACTGATTAAGCCATTTATTAAGGCACGTATCACAAGTGGTTTTGAAATAAAGTTTCTTGTTGCGCCAACCATTTGCATGGTCTTAATTAAAAAACGATTGCTGAACATGGCCAAGCGAATGGTGTTGTCAATACTAATAATTACAATGGCGCATAAAATAACAGACATCACTAAAAAGATGAATCCAATTTTAGTAGCACGCTCGTTTAAATTAGTGACTAAACTTTTTGGATATTGAATATCGGCTACATCCTCTTTGAAATTGCTAGCAATGCTTTCGCTGATTCTAGCTAAACTATCTGGATTCACATAGTCTGCTTTAGCAAAAAAATCAATGCTTTCTGGCAATGGATTGACAGCTAAAATTTTTGACCAATCCTCGTTATTTTCCTTATTCCAAATTGCTTTTGCTTTTTCCTTATCAACATATTCTACGTTTTTAGCATAGGGTGCGGCAGCTATAAAGGCTTGAATTTTACCCACCGTATTTTTGTCGGCAGTTCTTAGGTAAACGCTAATTCTGATATCCTCTTTGAAATTGTCTCCAATAGCATGGAGGTTTAAGAAAAACCAACCCATAATCCCCATAATGAACAACACAATGGCTACGCCAACAATGCTGTAGATATAGTTTGGTTTGCTTCTCTTTAAAGATCCA
>JBILAW010000103.1:0-6029 GCA_044354025.1 Sediminibacterium sp. | reverse complement strand
ACTTGAATGGTATCCCCATTTTTTACTTGTTGCATATTGATTTTTTTTAAATAAAGCACTTAGGGTGCAAAGGGCAAAAGTAGTAAATTCTAGTTAACTTTGCAAGATGAATGCCAGTCCAAAAATAGTCTTTATGGGAACGCCTGCTTTTGCTGTCGCGTCCTTAAAAGCCCTGTTAGATGCTAAAATGAATGTGGTGGGTGTTGTCACCGCACCAGATAAACCGGCAGGAAGAGGTATGCAATTACAACAAAGTGCAGTCAAACAATTTGCACTAGAACATCAGTTACCAATTGCACAGCCAGAAAAATTAAAATCACCCGAATTTTTTGCACAGATTCAAGCATGGCAACCAGATCTTCAAATAGTGGTGGCATTTAGAATGTTACCAGAATCTATTTGGTCTTTTCCACCAATGGGGACACTCAATGTGCATGGCTCTTTACTACCAAAATACCGAGGTGCCGCACCCATTAATTGGGCCATCATCAATGGTGAAAAAGAAACAGGAGTGACCACTTTTAGATTACAACATGCCATTGATACTGGGGATATTTTATTGCAAGAACGCATCCCCATTGGCCCTGATATGACCGCAGGCGAATTGCATGATATCATGATGGAAGTGGGCGCGCAAACACTTGTGACAACTTTAAATGGATTGATTGCAGGTGCTATTCAAGCCAAGCCGCAACAAGAAACGCTCGCTAGTTTCCATGCACCAAAAATATTTACAAAAGATTGTCAAATCGATTGGCATCAACCTGTTGTACAAATTCATAATTTAATCAGAGGACTTGCACCCTTCCCAGGTGCGATCACTAAAGTGGATGGTAAGCTTGTTAAACTGTTTAGCACTTCCATCGTTCTAGAAAATCCAAAAGAAACTGTTGGGAGTTTTGTAACTGATGGGAAAACTTATGCAAGATTTGCATGCACTGATGGTTACATTCAATTGAACGATATCCAATGGGAAGGCAAAAAAAGAATGCCTATTGCAGATTTTTTGAGAGGGTATAAAAAAGTTGATTAAAAATGATTGATTGTTGAATCTACTTCATTAACAATCAAGGATCAAGTTTCTCTTATAATCCAAACGCTTTCTCAAAATCTTCTTTTGGCATTACGCCCACTTTTCTCCAAACTTCTATTCCAGATTTATATAAAATAAAAGTTGGAAGATCGTCTGCCTTCACCGACTTCATTACATCTATGTCTTGACCACCATCTACTGCTAAAAAATAAAATGGTTTAGGGGGTGCTTGTTTTAAACCATCCACCACAGGTTGCATTTTTCTACAAGGAGGACACCATAAGGCACCAATTTCTACTAAGACATATTCATTGGACTGAATCAGTTTTTCAAAATCTACTACACGCATTTGTGCCTTATCACCCGCGCCTTCAACCGGCATTTCTTGCATTCGCCAATTGCTAATGCCTCCTTCTAAATTCACTACAGTAAAACCAGCTTGTATTAAAGCGGTTTGCGCAGAAGCACTTCTTCCTCCAGATTGGCAATAGACATAAATTGTTTTAGTCTTATCTAAATATTGTGTTCTGTTTTTAAATTCCCTAGGATCCAACCAATTCGCTTGTAACGCATTCGCAATATGCCCAGACTGGTATTCGCCAGCAGTGCGTACATCTAAAATTTGCGCATCTGGTTGAGCAATTGCTTTACTAAATGCACTTGTGTTGATGGTTAATTCAATCTTAGGATTGGATTGGTTGGATTGGTTGTTTTGAGCGCAACTCAATATTGTAGTTGTTAAAAAAAACAAACTACAAACACATTTTAATTTCATATGGATTGTTGAAAAATGACTAATACGTTACAGACACTTGAAAGGTCTTATTGGTGACACCCAAAATGGCAGCAGCTGCATCATTTAATCGATACTGAATCGCATTGCCCACTTCTGGTAATGCATTGATTACTTTAGCACAAATACTTTTAAAATCAGCAGTTGTAATTCTAACAATGGTGCCCACCGGTAATTCATTGGTTAAAAGATAAAATTTATTATCCTGCCAACCACTCATGCTTTTAAATACTGCAGCGGTTCCGTTTAAAGTTTGAAAAGTAGCTGCTTTTTTTTGACTGGAGAATAAGCTAGCAAAATAACCTTCATTTGTAGCAGAACTTACTTGCACCAAATTCGTTTTCTGCACACTATCTTTAATTCTTGATTGCTCCTTATTTTGTGCAATCATTTGCCATTGAGCTGTTCTAACAACAGGTGCCACTTTAGCAACCGATTTTTTTGATTTCGAGCTGCTCTTTTTTGATTTTGAATACTTACTAGATTTCTTTTTGCTTCCTTTTTGGGACTTCGAAGATTTGCTAGTTTGCTTCTTTTGAGCCACAGTTTTACCTTTTGCACCGGTGGCATCCGTTTGGCTAAATAGACCAAAAGCTAGAATCAGGTATAAAATGAACTTCTTCAAGGAGGACAAATTTACAAAATCTAAATGCAAAAAAAGATATAAAATTACTTATTAAACTAATATATAATTTATAATTATCAGTAATTCAATATTCTCCAAGTATTTGGGTAATAATTATTTAATCGATTGGGTAGTATTTTAACCCATCCTAGGCGGCAATTCATATAACTGATAATATGCCAACCCTTGGGGCCGTTCAACTGAAAATCGGCTCTTCTCAAAAATTGGAGGGCATCCGAAAGCTCCACCTCCATATTTTCATAGGGCATTGTCGACCATTGACTCATCGCTAAGTCGTGCGCCGGGACCAGGTCTGATCCTTTAAGCACCCCTATGCGCATGCCTATTTTTTTGACATATAAATGTGCCCGAATGGTTTGCAAGTCGGAATAACAATGTGCTGGCAATGCAATCAAATCTTCTTGATGTTGAATGCAAATAAATTGTTCAGACAATGGGTATATCGCAGTTAAACTCGCAAGCACCTTTTTAGGCAAAACAGTAAATTGAAATGGCGTTGAAAAGGAACTCGTGTAAGCTGCTTTTTGTTTTTGAAAAACAGCAATAAAAAATCCCTCCCCTTTTATTTTATCTGGATAGAACCTAAAACCTTGTGCTTGATGTATGGGACTATAGGTGGATACGATTTGAGAAGACGGGGGCAATTGAATGGATACAGATGTCATCCCCTCCATCGCAGCAATCTCATCCATGATCTTTTCATCCTCTTCAAAAGAATAAGAACAGGTGGAATAAATATAATATCCACCTTCTTGCAATGCGGCAATACTTTCTTCAATAATTCTTGATTGTCTTTGACTACAATGCAACACATTTTCTTCGCTCCATTCTTGTATGGCTTGCGGATCTTTTCTGAACATGCCGCTGCCGCTACATGGCGCATCTGCAATGATGAAATCAAAAAAATTAGGAAGCGCTTTAAAATGACTTGGATCATTTTGTGTGACTACAATATGATCACTCCCCCAACGAATACAGTTTTCTTCTAGGATCGCGTTTCTTGATTTGATTGTTTCATTGGCTACCACCAAACCATTTTTAAAATAATTGGCCAATAAAGTAGTTTTACCACCAGGTGCGGCACAGAGGTCTAAAACTTTATAATACTTTTCTGTATCTGCTAATTGGCTAATGATGGTATGCAAAAACATACTGCTTGCTTCTTGCACATAATAAGCACCTGCATGCCATAAAGGATCCAACACAAAACTTGGTCGACCTGATAAATAATATCCTTCTTGACACCAATCCACCGGCGTCATTGCTTGCATAAAGGGATGGGCTGCAAGGTCGAATGGTTTAAATTGATTCAAACGTACCGCAGTAAAATCTGCAGGCGCTTGATGTGTCTTAACAAAAGCCGTTTCGTCAAATCCAGGAAGACCTGCTAAGGATGCTATGAATGATGGAGGTAGCAATGATTAAAATTTAATTATAAAGTTTTCTTTTTCTTTATTTCCTTTTTTAAGAAACACAATACCTATATAAAATAAATCAATGGTCAGTGAAATTCTAGTATCTGCTTTAATTTCGGCCCAAGCTTTTTCCATTTCACTACTCCAATGAATATCATCAAAAATAAAAATAGAATGCTCATCAGATTTAGTCAAAAGCAAATTAAAATATTGCATAGTGGGCGTGTATCTATGATTGCCATCCACATAAGCAATGCCAATGGTTGAAATACTATGTAAATAATTGGGCAAGGTTTGATCAAAATTGCCTTCTATTAATTGTATATTTTGATACCCTAAATTTTTAAAAGTAGTCAAGGCTTCCTGAGCCACTGTAGGCGCACCTTCCATGGTCACCAAGGAAGCATTAGGCACTCCCTGCGCCAAATAACAAGTAGTAATACCTAAGGAAGTACCCATTTCTAATACCTGATGGGGCTGGAAATAAGCAACAATGCGGCTTAAGAGCGCACTATACTTTTTTGGTTTTAAGGCCCCTTTAGCAATTTGGGCAATGGTTCTTGATTTATTTCCCTGCGAATTTGCACCTGCCCCCAAATCAAGAATGGTAATTTCTTTTTGATTGTTCAATAATTGTTGACGGTACAATTCAATGGCATCAATCCTTGCTCCTGTTGATTTGGTGTTTAATACATTTTTGATGAAGGCATAAACAAATGGAGAATGCACCCCGTGTCCCTGACCATTGGAGGCTTTCCATAAATAACTAATATATTTATTAATTAAGGTAAAAGTGTTGTACTTCATTTTCTTTTCCAGCATTCAAAGTCAAATGCATAAGCATGTTTTGCATCTGCTGCATTTGGATAACTGTACTCCAAAGTCCATTGGTCATCCATCACAGGGAACAAAGTATCTCCCTCAATTTCTGTATGTACCCTGGTCATGTAAATAGTATCTGCAATCGACATTGCTTCCTGATAAATTTGACCGCCACCAATGATAAATACTTCGGCATAGTTTTCTCGTTCGGCAAGCGCAATGGCTTCCGCAATAGAACCAACGACCTCTGTTTGATCATAGGATAGCCCAGTTTGTTTGGTTAAAATGATATTCAATCTCCCTGGTAAAACACGCTGCCCCAATGATTCAAAAGTTTTTCTTCCCATAATCACAGGCATGGCCCATGTGGTGTCTTTAAAAAATTTCATGTCCTTAGGTAGATGCCAAAGCAATTGATTGTCTTTGCCAATCATATGGTTATCGGATGCTGCTACAACTAAGGATACTTTCATAATGATTTGATTAAACGGCCACCGGGGCTTTGATACCTGGATGGCATTCGTAGTTTTCTAAAGTAAAATCTTCATACTGGAAAGCAAAAATATCTTTTACAGCTGGATTGATTTTCATAGTCGGAAGTGAAAAAGGCTTTCTGCTTAATTGCAAATTTGCTTGCTCCATATGGTTATTGTATAAATGTACATCACCGAAGCTATGCACAAAATCACCGTATTGTAAATCACAAACCTGTGCAATCATCATGGTTAATAAAGCATAAGAAGCAATATTAAAAGGAACACCCAAAAACACATCCGCACTTCTTTGATATAGCTGACAACTTAATTTGCCATCGGCTACATAAAACTGAAACATATTATGACAGGGCATCAAAGCCATTTTGGATAAGTCTCCTACATTCCAAGCACTTACAATTAATCTTCTGCTATCTGGTGTTTTTTTAATTTGTTCAATCAATTCTGTAATCTGATCAATCACAACACCATTGGGCGCTTCCCAACTTCTCCACTGCTTGCCGTATACTGGACCTAAATCACCATTTGCATCTGCCCACTCATCCCAAATGCGGACACCATTGTCTTTTAAATATTGGATATTTGTCTCGCCCTTTAAAAACCAAAGCAATTCATGGATGATACTTTTTAAATGTAATTTTTTTGTCGTCACTAAAGGAAAACCTTCGGCTAAATTAAAACGCATTTGATAGCCAAAACAGCTTTTAGTACCTGTGCCGGTACGATCTGTTTTTTCGGTCCCATGATCAATAATATGTTGGACTAATTGTAAATATTGTTGCATGCTGCAATTTACAACTTGGGGCGTAAAATAGTAGATTATTTT
>JBILAW010000102.1:0-6125 GCA_044354025.1 Sediminibacterium sp. | reverse complement strand
CAAAAAAACTAAACCATGCAAAAGAAATATTTAAGCATTTTTGCTCTTGCGTTGTTAGGTTTAACTGCAAGTGCACAAGACAATGTGTATCCAGCTGCACCACAAAAAGGTGTTACAGTCATTACACATACTACAGTTCATATAGGAAATGGAACCACATTGACAGACGCGACTGTTGCGTTTGAAAATGGAAAAATTATCGGCGTAGGCAATGTAGCTATCCCGGCTGGTGCCACAGTCATTGACGGAACAGGCAAGCAAGTTTATCCAGGTTTGATTCTACCAACATCCGATTTAGGACTAAGAGAAATTAGTGCTGGTGTGCGTGGTAGCAATGATCATGCAGAAATTGGTGAAAACAATGCAAATATCAGATCTATCGTGGCATACAATACAGATTCAAAAATTATTGGTGTGTTGCGTGAGAATGGTATTTTATTAGCAGGCGTTGCACCAGAAGGTGAATTAATTGAGGGCCAAGCAAGCGTGGTACAATTGGATGCTTGGAACTACGAAGATGCTGCTTATAAAATGGATAACGGATTGTATATTAATATGCCAAGCTTGATGCCACGTCGTGGCGGTCGTATGGCTTTTATGCGTCCAGGTCCTGGAGGCGATCCAGTAAAAGCGGCGATGGAAAAGATAGAAACCATCAAAACCTTTTTTACAGATGCTAAAGCCTACTATCAAGAAAAAACACATGCTGCAAATAATTTAAAATTAGAAGCGGTGCGTGGTTTATTTGAAGGCAAGCAAAAATTATTTGTTCGCGCAAATGAAGTAAAGCAAATGTTATTGGCGATGGACCTTGCAAAGTCTTTTGGATTTAAATTGGTGATTGTGGGCGGAACAGAAGCCTATCAGATTGCAGATCTATTGGCCGAAAACAATGTACCGGTGATCTTAGATCGTCAGCATTCCTTGCCTTCTATGGAAGACGATGACGTGGATCAACCTTACAAAACACCTGCAGCTTTACAAAAAGCCGGTGTATTGTTTTGTTTAAACGATACGCACGATCAAAGTCGTTTCCGTAATCTTGCTTTTAACGCTGGAACAGCTGCTACTTATGGTTTAACCAAAGAACAAGCACTTTCTGCAGTCACCTTAAATCCTGCTAAAATTTTGGGCATCGATGACAAGGCCGGCACTATTGAAATGGGAAAAGACGCGAACCTTTTAATTGTGAATGGGGATTTATTAGATATGAAGTCTAGTGTGATTGCGCATGCTTTTATCCAAGGTCGTAAAGTGTCATTAGATAATAAAGGCAAACAATTATACGAACGCTATAAGCACAAGTATCAATTGAAATAAGCTCAAATCCAATCGTTCATAATGTTATTTTAAATAGTGTTATCAACGTGGAAAAATAAGTTTCCTCCCAGCTCGGTAAATCTGAACTGGGAGGATTTTTTTTGGCTAACTTAGCGTCATGTCTAAAAAACTCTATTTACTAGATGCGCTGGCCTTGATTTATAGGGCCTATTATGCACTCATCCGCACCCCAAGAATCACAAGTACCGGCATCAATACCAATGCGCAGTTTGGCTTTACCAATACCTTATTAGAAATTATAAAAAAGGAAAATCCTTCCCATATTGCCGTATGTTTTGATACGCACGCGCCCACCGAAAGACATACCGATTTCACAGACTATAAAGCCAACAGAGAAGCCGCCCCCGAAGATTTATTAAGCTCACTACCTCATATTAAAGCCATCATCGAAGGATTTAATATCCCAGTAGTAGAATGCGATGGGTATGAGGCAGACGACGTAATTGGAACATTGGCCTGGCAGGCTGCAGACCTGGGCTACGAAGTGTATATGGTCACACCCGATAAAGACTATGGTCAATTGTTGGTGAAAGACAATGTGTATATGTGGAAGCCGCCTGCATTTGGCAATGAAAGAGAAATATTAGACGCAGCAAAAATTAAAGCAAAATGGGATATCGCTCGTGTAGATCAAGTGATAGATATGTTGGGCTTAATGGGTGATGCAGCAGATAATATTCCTGGTATTCCTGGTGTGGGTGAAAAGACCGCAGCTAAATTATTAAAAGAATATGACACGCTTGAAGGTGTATTAGCCAATGCAGATAAAATCAAAGGCGCGATGGGTGAAAAAGTGAGAGCAGGAAAAGCATCTGCTATCATGAGTAAAAAATTAGCTACCATCATTACCAATGTACCAGTTCAGTTTCATGAAGAAGATTATAAATTATCTGAAAAAAATATTCCTGCATTAACAGAAATTTTTAATTTACTTGAATTCAAGACCCTTGGCAAACGCATACTGGGCGGCGATTTCGAAGTTGTCGTGGCGCAAGACCCTGAGGTGCAAACAGATTTATTTGGCAACGAAGTCAAATCTAAAATACCCATTATAAAAACAAAAACGATTGTACTTGATTCTGAAACAGGAACGCAATCTGTATTAGAGCCCAATGACGAACCAGGCAATGCTGGTTATGATGACGATGAAGAAGCATCAGACTTGCCAAAATTAATTGCCAATAAAAATATTGAGAATACGCCACATCAATACGAAATGATTCTTGGCGATCAAGCAATTGAGGCTTTTATAAAAAAGATTATTACTAAAAAGGAAATCTGTATAGATACAGAAACAACAGGGATTGATGCGAATAATGTGCAGTTGGTTGGATTAAGTTTTTCAAATACGATACATACTGGATACTATTTACCTGTTGCGAACGATGGCGACGGCACTGATGGGGCAAAACATATTTTAGAAAAATTAAAGCCTTTATTTGAAGACGTAACAATTACTTGGATTGGACAAAATTTAAAATATGATTTTCTAGTTTTAAAATGGTATGGTGTAATCTTAAAAGGAAAGACTTTTGATACCATGTTAGCGCACTATGTGATTGAGCCAGAAGGCAGGCGTAGCATGGATATACTGAGCGAGCAGTTTTTAGGATATGCCCCAGTGGGTATTGAAACCCTGATTGGTAAAAAAGGAAAAAACCAGGGCACGATGCGTGATGTTCCTTTGGATCAAATCACTGAGTACGCTGGAGAAGATGCGGATATTACTTTTCAATTAAAAGAATGCTTTGAACCCTTATTGACAAAGCGCGAAGTAAAACGTGTTTTTGAAGAAGTTGAAAATCCTTTGATGCAGGTATTGGTGGACATGGAATTTGAGGGTATTAAAGTAGATGAACAATTTTTGAATGAGTATAGCAAAGTTTTAGAAGCAGATATTAAAATAAGTGAAGAGCGTGTATTTGAACAAGCGGGTGTGCGTTTTAATCTTGCATCTCCAAAACAATTGGGTGAGGTTTTATTTGATATCTTAAAAATTGATCCTAAAGCAAAGAAAACAAAAACGGGTCAATATGCTACAGGAGAGGATGTGCTAGCTAAGTTAGCAGCAAAGCATAAAATTGTAGATGATATTTTAAACTTTAGAGAACTAAGTAAATTAAAATCTACTTATGTGGATGCATTACCCGCCATTGTTAATCCTAAAACAGGAAGAATCCATACCAGCTATGCACAGGCAGTTGCGGTGACAGGAAGGCTTAGTAGCACTAATCCAAATTTGCAAAATATCCCCATTCGTTCTGAGCGTGGAAGAGAAGTTCGAAAAGCATTTATTCCAAGAGACCCATCTCGTATTTTAGTGAGTGCGGATTATTCCCAAATTGAATTAAGAGTGGTTGCTGCCATTAGTGGTGATCCAAATATGTGCGACGCGTTTAAACAAGGCAAAGACATCCACACAGCAACGGCTGCAAAAGTATATGGTATCGCAGAAACCGAAGTGACTAAAGAGCAACGCTATAAAGCAAAGAGCGTCAACTTTGGTATTATCTACGGACAAGGGGCTTTTGGTTTAGCAGAAAACCTAGGTATCTCAAGAACAGAGGCAAAAGAGATTATTGATAATTATAAAAAAGAATTTCCCAATATTCAATTGTATATGGATCAGCAAATCAATAAGGCGAAAGAACAAGGCTTTGTTGAAACCTTAATGGGACGTAAGCGTTGGTTAAGAGATATTAACTCTTCTAATTTTACAGTGCGTGGTTTCGCGGAGCGCAACGCCATCAACTCCCCTATTCAAGGTTCTGCTGCAGATATGATTAAGCTGGCAATGATTAAGATCCATTACGAAATGAAAAAGCAACACTGGGAATCCAAAATGATTTTACAAGTACATGATGAATTGGTATTTGATGCAGTCGAGTCGGAATTACCTGCACTCAAAGAATTGATTTTAGCTTGTATGACCACTGCAATGGAATTACCAAATGGGGTGCCCGTAGAAGCAGAGATTGGACAAGGAAAAAATTGGCTCGAAGCGCATTAATTTTAAGCCCCCTAATAAAAATATAGGGGGCTTAAAATTAATATCTAATGATTTTTTTCGACAGCCCCCATAAACGAGGCTGCCGATTTTTTACCTATTCATGCTGGCCAAAAACTCTTCGTTGTCTAAGGTCCCGCGCATGCGTTTTAATAATTCGTTCATTGCTTCGTCGGTGTTCATATCGTTCAAGAATAAGCGAAGGATATTCATTCTTTGCAATACATCTTTATCTAATAATAAATCATCACGACGCGTGCTTGATCCTGTTAAATCAATCGCAGGGAAGATACGCTTGTTCGCTAAACGACGATCTAATACCAATTCCATATTACCTGTTCCTTTGAATTCTTCAAAAATAACTTCGTCCATTTTAGAACCGGTATCTACAAGTGCAGTTGCAATGATGGTCAATGATCCGCCGTTTTCAATTTTACGTGCAGCACCAAAAAATTGTTTTGGTTTTTGCATTGCGTTGGCTTCCACACCACCTGATAATACTTTACCAGAGCTTGGAGCTACGGTATTGTGCGCACGTGCTAAACGTGTAATGGAATCTAATAAAATCACCACATCATGTCCGCACTCTACTAAACGCTTTGCTTTTTGTAAAGCCATCGTAGACACTTTAACGTGTTTTTCTGCGGGTTCATCAAAGGTAGATGCAATCACTTCTGCTTTTACAGAACGCTCTACATCGGTTACTTCCTCTGGACGCTCATCCACTAGTACTACCATCAAATAACATTCTGGGTGATTGGCAGCAATCGCGTTGGCAATTTCTTTCAACAACATGGTCTTACCCACTTTTGGTTGTGCAACCAATAATCCACGTTGACCCTTTCCAATAGGTGTAAATAAATCCATGATACGCGTACTATAATTATTAGCCGTTGTATATAGATTTAATTTCTGGAATGGGAACAAAGGCGTTAAATAATCAAAAGGGATACGATCACGAATTTCATCTGGTTTTTTACCATTGACAAAATCCACTTTCGTTAAAGCAAAATACTTCTCTCCTTCTTTTGGAGGACGCACTGTTCCTTGAACCGTGTCTCCTGTTTTTAATCCAAATAATTTTATTTGTGAAGGAGAAACATATACGTCATCTGGAGAAGACAAATAATTATAATCAGAACTTCTTAAAAAGCCATATCCATCCGGCATCATTTCCAAGACACCTTCTGAAGCGATGGCGCCGTCAAATTCTACATTGAATACTGGTTCTTTTTTAGGTTGATGTCTATTTTGGTGTGGGTGTTGTCCTTGACCCGGGCCTCTTTGTCCACGGGGATCGCCACCTTGTTGATGTTGATTGGATAGACCAGCTTCTGCGTCTTGGCCCGTTTGGTCACCCTGTGGTGTTGCGGCTACTTCGGGATTTTCTTCTGTTGCAGGCGCTTGGCTTGCAGCCGACTCGTCTCCAAATAAAGCAGCAGCTATTTTAGATGCTTTATCGTCTTCGGTAGGGTCTTTTTCAATTTTAACAGGAGCAGCTGTTTTTTTTGCAATTGGCTTGCGCTCTGGTTTTGATGCAGTTGCATCTACTTTTGCTTTTGGAGCAGGCGCAGCAGTAGTCTTGCGTCGGCTCTTTGGTTTGTCGTCTTTTTCTTGCACTGTAAATGAAGGGTTTTTTTAAATCGAATAGAGATCGGGGAATGTTTGAAAAAATCTAGTTGAATTTGGCCAAGATTTGACCGGTAATGAAAGAAGCGCGAAAAATAGTATCTGAGCGTTTGCTCGTTTCTACCACAAAGTAAAGCAGTTTTGCATA
>JBILAW010000101.1:0-6267 GCA_044354025.1 Sediminibacterium sp. | reverse complement strand
TATCCTACTAAGTTTTTAGTAGACCAAAATGGCAAATTTGTATTGCGTCTGCTTGGTAATAGTGAAAAATTACATGCAGAGCTTGCGGCTAAATTAGCCCAGTTAATGCCTGATTAAAGCGGGTCATTCCATATAATTTAATTTTGACTTAATCGTCTTTTTTGGTAAATTACATCAAATCGATGTATATGAATCCATGTCAATTTAGCGATGCAAGAAGGGGCTTTTTAAAAAAGTCCGCTTCAGTTGCAGCACTTTATTTTACTCCTTCTGTTTTAGTGAAGACTTTTGCTGCAGATGCGATCGTGCCGATGCCTATTGCAAAAGAAAAATTAAAGTTTATACTGAATGGCAAACCTGTTGCAGTTGAAATTGATGCGAGAACAACTATGCTCAATTTATTGAGAGAACAAATTGGGTATACAGGCACTAAAAAAGGTTGTGAGATGGGGCAATGTGGCGCTTGTACGATTCATGTAAATGGGAAGCGTTTAAAATCATGTACTCAATTGGCATTGAACCATCAGAATAGTCAAATCACGACCATTGAAGGACTTGCGAAAGGAGATCAGTTGCATCCAATGCAGGCTGCGTTCTTAAAAAATGATGCGTTTCAATGTGGCTATTGCACTTCCGGACAAATCATGTCTGCAGTGGCTTGCGTTAGAGAGGGCAAAGCGACAAGCAGAACAAGTATTCAAGCTTATATGGATACCAATATTTGTAGATGTGGAGCGTATCAAAATATTGTGGATGCAATTGTTGAAGTTGCAAAATCTGGTGCAAAAATTTAATCCTTTTAATTTTCTTTTATGAACAATATTCATTTAAATAATCATAACGCAAATAGTTTTAAAATTAATTTTGAAGACGAACGTGTAGATGGTGCAGATAAGGTAACAGGTAAAGCAAAATACACAGCAGAATACAATTTACCGAATATGGCTTACGGCGTATTTGTAACAAGTAGTATTGCTAAAGGCACTATTAAAAATATAGATACTGCAAAAGCATTGGCATCGCCTGGGGTATTAGATGTGATTTATTATGGGAACTGTCCTGTTGTGCCTGGTTATTTAACCAATGCGGCAGAACGTCCAAAAAATGTTTTTGAATGGCGTGGACATAAAGTGTTGTATGATAATCAAGTTCGATTTTTTGGACAACCTATTGCATTGATTGTGGCAGATAGTTTAGAGAACGCGAACGCAGCGATTCGTTTAGTACGTGCAGAATATGAGTCTCAGGCTTTTGAAACTAATTTTGAACTAGCAAGAAAAGATGCTTCAAAATTAAAAGGAACAGTGGCGTATAAAAGAGGAGCCGAAAATAAATTTAAAGAGGCACAAGCATTTATCGAAGCGGAGTATAGGATTCCAGCAGAAGTGCATCTGCCAATGGAAATGCATGCTACCATTGCTTTTTGGGAAGGGGATGATAAAGTCACACTCTACGATAAAACACAAGGACCAAAAAGTACACAAAGCACTGTGGCACGTACTTTTGGTTTACTAGATAAAAATGTGCGCGTGATTGCAGAAAACGTAGGTGGTGGATTTGGTAGTGGTTTAAGAAGTTGGGCCAATGTGCCTGCTGCTTTGATTGCTGCTAAAAAATTAAACCGTCCTGTAAAAATAGTACTAACCCGTCCTCAAATGTTTTCATTGGTGGGTTATCGTCCGCAGTCTTGGCAAAAAATTGGCATTGGTGCAGATGCTTCTGGTCGTTTTATTGGCATCACACACGAAGCCATTAGTGGCACTTCTCGTTACGAAGATTTTAGAGAAGGAATTGTGAACGTCTCTAAATTTTTATATGCTTGTGAAAACGTAGATACAAAATACAGTATGCTACCACTCGATCTAAGCACGCCTGTTTGGATGCGCGGTCCTGGTGAAGCAACTGGTTCTTATGGTTTAGAGTCTGCAATAGACGAGTTGTCTTATCAATTAAAAATGGATCCAATAGATTTAAGGTTAAAAAACTTTACGACTATAAATCCTGAAAATAAATTACCTTTTTCTGATAACAATCTCAAAGATTGTTATGCATACGGAAAAGAAAAAATTGGTTGGAAAAATCGTCCTACAACCCCTGGTACATTAAAAGAAAATGGCTGGTTGATTGGGTATGGTATGGCCAATGGCGTATTTGGTGCAGGCAAGGGCAGTGCCTCTGTGCGTGCATTGTTAAATAAGGATGGTAAATTGACTTTAGAATGCGCAGTGAGTGATATGGGTCCAGGTACCACCACCTCTATGACAATCATAGCCGCTGCTGCAATGCAGATGCCTATTGAAAAAATTAAATTTAAATTAGGCGATTCTGATTTACCTCCAGGCCCTTCACAAGGAGGATCAGGAACAACCTCTACAGTAGGATCTGCAGTGGACTTGGCTTGCACGACTTTAAAACAAAATTTAAAAGACCTAGCTATTAAACTAGTTCCTGCTTTTGCTAATTTAAAATCAGAAGCCCTAGAAGTTAAAAATGAAATGGTACTTGCTATTGCTGATCCAAGTATCAAAATCACTATTGTAGATTTATTACAACTTAGCCCTGATAAACAAATTGATTTGATGATTGCATCAACAGGTAAAACTGCGGAGCAATTAAAGTTTACAAGCAATTCTTTCTCTTCGCATTATGTAAAATTGGCGGTGAACCCTAAAGATGGCACCATTAAAATTTTACAAGTAGTAACCACGGGAGATGCAGGAAAAATTATTAGTCCTAAAACCGCAAGAAGCCAAATGATTGGCGGTGTGGTAGGAGGTATTGGGATGGCTTTGACAGAGCAATTGGAAATGGATCATGTGTCTGGTCAAATTATCAATGCAAGTTTTGGTGCCTACCATGTGCCTTTACATTCTCAAATTCCGCCAACTGATGTTTGGTTTGTGAACAAGCCAGATGTCAATATGAATTCGATTGGGGCAAAAGGTATTGGTGAAATTGCTTTGATTGGTTTTGCAGCTGCAGTCACCAATGCGGTTTACAACGCCACTGGAAAAAGAGTAAGGGATTTGCCTATTACGCCTGCCAAACTAGGGTTTAAGGGGAAAGTGTAATGGTATTATTTTTGCCGTGAAGCAGAACAAGGGTTTTTTATGCACTTTCTATAAAGAAGTAATCCCCCCCAGATAATCATTTATCACTTTTATTTCTTTTTTTGAGCATTTTACTTGTAAGTTTAATACATGAAATATTTTAAGATATTATATGTACAGGTTTTAATTGGTATCATTCTAGGTATCATTGTTGGCTTATTATTTCCTGGCTTTTTTCAAACAGGAAAAATTATTAGTGATGTTTTTATTAGTCTAATTAAAATGGTGATTGCGCCCATTATTTTTTTCACAGTTGTATTAGGCATTACTGGTGCTGGCAACATGAAGAAAGTAGGAAGGGTTGGAGGAAAAGGAATCCTATATTTTGAGATTGTTTCTACCATTGCTTTATTGATTGGCTTAGTGGTGGGTACATTTATTAAGCCGGGCAAGGGGGTTGTTTTAGCAACTACAAATAATGAAAAAGTAGCTGCCTATGTAGATCAAGGAAAAGAAATGAATTGGGTAGATTTTTTTACACATATCGTTCCTGATAATATCATTGGTGCTTTTGCAAAAGGAGATATCATTCAAATTTTGTTTTTCAGTATTTTTTTCGCAGTTGGTTTAATGATGATTAAAAAGGGCAATGAGGGGATCATCAACACCTTTGGTGTCATCAATAAAGCACTATTTAATATTTTACATATTGTCATGAAACTAAGTCCTATTGGTGCTTTTGGCGGCATGGCCTATACCATGGGAAAATTTGGCATAGGAAGTTTATTGATCTTAGGAAAATTCATGCTTACTTTTTATATCACTGTTTTGATTTTCATTTTTTTGATTCTAAATGTTATTATGCGCTACTATGGTTTTAGTTTAATTAAATTATTGAAGTATCTAAAAGAAGAAATTTTTATTGTCATTGGCGCAAGTAGTAGTGAAGCCGTTTTGCCTTCTGTGATGGAAAAACTAGAACAAGCTGGTTGTGAAAAATCTGTTGTAGGTTTAATTATTCCAACTGGATATAGTTTTAACTTAGACGGCACTTCTATCTATTTAAGTATGGCCATTATTTTTTTAGCACAAGTATTTGACATTGAATTTTCTATTTCACAACAATTAACCATTTTTGGAATTTTACTCATTACAAGTAAAGGCGCTGCTGGTGTCACGGGAAGTGGCTTTATCGTTTTAGCTTCCACTTTAACAGCAATTAAAGTGATCCCTCTGGAAGGACTTGCCCTACTTATTGGAGTTGACCGTTTTATGAGTGAAGCAAGATCGGTCACTAATTTTATTGGGAACGCAGTGGCTACCGTGGTTATTTCAAAACATGAAAAGGCGATAGATATGGATACCTTTAAGAAAGTAGTAGGTGTTTAATTTAAATTAATAAGATTTTGAAACTATCCTCACAAGAATTGCTGTATCACCAAAGTAAAGTGGCCTACTATAGGAATGAGCAATCCTATAAGTGCCTATTTCTATATTTTCACCCTACTTTGTATCGGTTTGCATTTAATATTCTTCATGACAAGTCGGTTAGCGAAGAAATTGTCTCAGATATCATGTTAAAAGTCTGGGAGATGGGAAACAAGCTTTCTCAAATTCAATATTTAAAAATCTTCCTAATTACATCCGTTAAGAATGCCTGTTTTACCTATTTATCTTCTAAAAAACACCAACAATCTTTGAGTGAATCAATTGATAATGAAGATATTATTAGTATTAATGGGGATAATCCAGAGCAACTTTTTATCTATTCAGAAGTGACTCAAAGAGTCAATTTAGTGATTGCCTCCTTGCCTATGAAGTGTCAAATGGTCTTTAGGCTGATCAAGGAAGAGGGGCTAAGCTATAAAGAAGTTGCAAAAGTGCTTGAAATCTCTCAAAATACCATTGAAACTCATATGAGGATTGCTTTAAGGAAAATCAGAATGGACCTTCAGCATTTCCTAAAATAGGTTTAAATCATAAAAACGGATAAATAATCGGATTTGACTTAACGGTAAGACTCAATAATCTAGTCTTAGTAGTGTATAGCCATGAATAAACAAACAGAACAATACTTTTTTGACTTGTTAAGCTTAAAGCTTTCTGGTGACGCCTCTGAATCGCAGTTGGCAGAAATTTCTAGAATTTTACAAGCCAACCCTTCTTTACAGTTCTTATATGATCAAATGATTGAGCCTGTTTACTGTGAAAAGGAAGCTACATCTATAGCAGATCAAGCATATGCTTCTCATTATGTTAAAATGCAATTGTCGGGTAAGTTTGACTCCATCAATGACAATATTTTTGAACCTCAGGTAGAAAAATCTCCTAGTTTTTCAAAAAGAAAATTTGCTTTGATAGGGATTGCAGCATGTGTATTTACCGTCTTTTTTATCAATTATTCCTTACTGTTAGATAAAAGTGTTATCAAACAAAATAATAACGCTTTTGTAAATGAAATCGTCACTAAAAGGGGCTCAAAGTCTTCTATAAAATTACCAGACGGCACCATCGTCCGCTTAAATACCGATAGTAGGTTAACTTACCTCAATTTTGCTGCAGGTAAGACTAGAGAAGTTACGCTTGTAGGTGAAGCCTATTTTGATGTGGCACATGATAGCTCAAGGCCATTTATCATTCATACTGGAAAGATCAATATTAAAGTGCTAGGCACTTCATTTAATGTACGAAATTATCCACAAGATAAAGAGTCGGAGACCTCCTTAATTAAAGGTAAGATAGAAGTCTCACTAAAATCAAGACCCGAGGATATCATCATATTAAAGCCATCTGAAAAATTGATTATAGCAAAAGAACAAGACGAATTAATTGTGGCAACAAAGGTTAAAAGTAGTAATGACAATAAAGTGGTATTGACTTCAATCACCTATTTAAGGCACGATAGTTTGATTGCTGAAACATCTTGGTTAAATGACAAATTGGTATTTGTGAATCAACCACTCGAAAAAATAGCAATTGAATTAGAAAGAAAATATGCCATAAGCATCACTTTTAAAGAAGAAAAAGTAAAAAAATATAGGTACACGGGCGTATTTGAAAATGTTAGCTTAGAAAAAGTGTTTCAATTAATCAAGTATTCTAAAAATATTAACTATAAAATAGATGATAAAAATATTGTGATTGAATAAGGATTTATACTTCCTATAAATTCTAATAAGATTACAAAGTTGACGGTAATAATTTTTTTAACAATGGA
>JBILAW010000100.1:0-6375 GCA_044354025.1 Sediminibacterium sp. | reverse complement strand
CCTGATGGTGTAACGGTAGCACAACTGTTTTTGGTGCAGTTTGTCTAGGTTCGAATCCTGGTCAGGCAACCAAAGAAAAAGAAGCCGCAACGTAAGTTGCGGTTTTTTTTATGCCCGAAGAGATCCATCAAGCTCGCTTGAATGGAGCGATGAGGGCATAAAAAAAGAAAGGCAGTTCCTTGAACTGCCTTTGAGGCTTCATTATTTCATGTTGGGATTTTCCATCAAAAAGGAAGACCGACCGAAGGGAGGTCCATCCTTTTCAATATGGAAAGGTCCATCCTTATAGAAGATGTATCCATTAAATTTATTTACTTATAAGATTCATACAATCCCTTAAAGCAGCCTCCCAATGAGGAATAGATAATGAAAGTGCTTGTTCAATTTTAGAAGTATCTAAAACAGAATAGGCCGGCCTTTTAGCAGGTGTTGGGAAATCTTTGGTCTCAATGGGTTGTAGGTCACAAGTTAATCCAGCAATCGCTTTTATTTTGGCTGCAAAATCAAACCAAGTGGTCTCTCCTTCATTTGCAAAATGATATACTCCTTTGATTGCCTTACCAGCATTGATTGCCTCGATCATGTTCATTGTCGCAATTGCTAAATCTTTTGCATAAGTTGGTCTCCCCTTTTGGTCTGCTACAATATTTAATTGAGCCCTCTCCTTCATCAAACGCATCATGGTTTTTACAAAATTATTACCATGACTACTAAAAACCCAAGAAGTTCTAATAATAATTGTATCCTCATTGGCTTCTATAGCCATTGATTCCCCTGCAGCTTTGGTAGATCCATAAAAATTTACAGGGTCTACTTTTGTTGTAGTCGTATAAGGCTGTGTTGCTTCCCCATCAAATACATAATCTGTTGAATAAGTAATAAAAGGGATCGCTAAATTTTTACAGATACTTGCTAATACTTGAACAGCAGTGGCATTGATAGTGTAGGATAATTCCTTTTCTGTTTCAGATTTATCTACTGCGGTATATGCCGCTGTGTTAACAATACAATCAGGCGCAATAGTTTGTATGATTTTTTCAAATGTTTCAGGAAAGGCTAAATCCAATTGGCTTCGATCAAAAAATACAAATTTAAACGCAGGATAAGTTGCAGCTAGTTGGCTCAACTCCCAACCCAATTGACCATTTGCGCCTGTTACTAAAATTGTATGTATCGCCATATTGAATTATTTTGAAATAAATTCTTTAGGCAATTTAGTCCACTCGCTCGGTGGTAATGCTTTAAAGTAATCATAGGTTTTTTGTAAGCCTTCTGCACGATCTACTTTAGGCTCCCATCCTAAAATGCTTCTTGCTTTAGTAATATCGGGCTGTCTTTGCTTAGGATCATCCACCGGTAAGTCCTTGTAAACAATTTTCACTGTGTTGCCTGTTAGTTTCAACACCTCTTCTGCAAAATCTTTTAAACTAATTTCATTCGGGTTGCCTATGTTCACTGGACTTGAGTAGTCGCTTAATAATAATCTATAAATACCCTCCACTAAATCATCCACATAGCAGAAGCTTCTTGTTTGTGAACCATCGCCAAACACCGTCATGTCCTCGCCTCTTAATGCTTGTCCAATAAATGCAGGAAGCGCTCTTCCGTCATTCAGGCGCATTCTAGGACCATAGGTATTGAAAATGCGGATGATTCTAGTCTCTACATGATGAAAAGTGTGGTAAGCCATGGTGATGGATTCCATATAACGTTTTGCTTCATCATAGACCCCTCTTGGGCCCACTGGATTCACATTGCCCCAGTACTCCTCGGTTTGAGGATGCACGAGTGGATCGCCATATACTTCGCTTGTACTTGCAACCAATATTCTTGCACCCTTTGCTTTAGCTAAGCCTAAACAATTATGTGTACCCAATGCACCCACTTTCAAAGTTTGAATTGGGATTTTTAAATAATCAATTGGACTTGCTGGTGATGCAAAATGTAAAATATAATCCAAGTCACCTTTGATATCAATAAAAGTAGTCACATCATGGTGGATGAATTCAAAACTTGGATTCAATGTCAAGTGCTCAATATTCATCAAGTCCCCTGTGATTAAATTATCCATCGCAATCACATAGTACCCTTCTTTGATAAATCGATCACATAAATGAGATCCTAAAAATCCGGCTGCTCCTGTAATTAATATTCTTTTTTGACTCATGTTTTGTTTTTAGGCGTTTGCTCTTCCGATGCTTTCATAGTGATAGCCTAATTCATTCATCTTGGCTACATCAAATAAGTTCCTGCCATCAAAAATAATCTTGTGCTTGAGCTCTTTTTCCATGCGCTCAAAATCGGGTGTTCTAAACTCACTCCACTCTGTAGCAATAATGAGTGCTGCTGCATTTTGCAATGCTTCATATTGATTCGCAGCGTATTGTATCTTGTCTCCTATCTGTGCTTTTACATTCGGCATCGCTTCTGGATCATAGGCCGTCACTGTAGCGCCTGCGCTTGTTAAAGCTTCAATGATACTCAAAGCTGGTGCTTCTCTAATGTCGTCTGTATTGGGCTTGAACGCTAAGCCCCAGAATGCAAAATGTTTGCCTTGTAAATCGTTCTTATAATAAGCCTTGATCTTTTCTACTAAATGTAGTTTTTGATTGGCGTTTACTTTTTCTACCGCCTTTAATATTTCAAAATCATATTTGACTTCGTCCGATGACATGATTAAAGCTTGTACATCTTTTGGAAAACATGATCCACCATAGCCAATGCCTGGGAATAAAAATCTTTTTCCAATTCTATCATCCGATCCAATACCTCTTCTTACCATATCCACATCCGCACCCATGCGCTCACATAATTGAGCGATCTCGTTCATGAAAGAGATCTTGGTTGCCAAGAAAGAGTTTGCAGCATACTTCGTTAACTCTGAACTACGCTCATCCATAAAAATCACAGGATTCCCCTGTCTCACAAATGGTGCATATAAATCACTCATTAATTTCTTAGCTCTATCAGATCTTGTACCAACCACCACTCTGTCTGGTTTCATAAAATCATCCACCGCCACGCCCTCTCTTAAAAACTCTGGGTTGCTTACCACATCGTATTCGCCGTTGTAATTTTTTGCAATCGCAGCATTGACTTTATCTGCTGTCCCCACTGGCACCGTGCTCTTATTGACAATGACTTTATAGCCTTTTAATATTTTACCTAAATGATCCGCAACACCTAAGACATATTTTAAATCCGCACTGCCATCCGCACCTGGTGGTGTGGGTAATGCTAGAAAAATAATCTCTGCATCTTCTATCGCTTCTTCTAATTGCGTCGTGAATCTTAGACGCTCCTCTTTGATATTTCTTAAAAATATTTTTTCTAAGCCTGGTTCGTATATGGTGATTTGTCCTCCGCTTAATTTTTCTACTTTAGACTTATCAATGTCTACACAAGTCACTTTGTTACCTGTTTCTGCGAAACAAGTTCCTGTAACCAATCCTACGTATCCTGTTCCTACTACTGCTATTTTCATCTATTTATTTTTTAATTAAAGAAAGATTGAACCCCTTCTGTAATATATTTTAATTGCGCGGCTTCCATTTCTGTGTGTATTGGTAATGAACAAACACATGGCGTTAATTGATCTGTTATTTTTAAATCCCATTGACCTTGTTGATCTGAAGCAAACATCTTTTGTAGATGCCCTGGTACAGGATAATAAATCATACATGGAATTTCTTTAGCTGCTAAATGTGCAATGAATTGATCTCTATCTACACCTTTCAATTGAATCGTATATTGATGAAACACATGCGTGCTATAATTAGCAATTGCCGGCGTTACAATAGATGGGATACCTGCAAACGCATTCGTGTAATAAGCAGCAACAGTTTGTCTTGCTTTATTGTAGGCATCTAATTTAGCTAGTTTAATATTTAACACAGCTGCTTGAATCGAATCCAATCTTGAATTACAACCTACTAAATCATGATAATAACGTGCAGATTGTCCATGATTGGCAATCATTGCCATTTTATCTGCCAATACTTTATCATTGGTGAATAGCGCACCCCCATCTCCAAATGCGCCTAAATTTTTACTTGGATAAAAAGAAGTTGCTCCAATATGACCCATGGTACCCGTTTTTTTAACCGTACCATCAGCAAAAGTATAATCTGCACCTATCGCTTGTGCGTTATCTTCTATCACATATAAATTGTGTTGCTTTGCAATTGCCAAAATTTCCTCCATTGGTGCAGCATGTCCATATAAATGCACAGGTACGATCGCTTTTGTTTTTGGTGTAATCGCTTTTTTCAAGCTTTCAATATCCATGCAATAAGTCACAGGGTCTACATCTACAAAAACAGGCGTTAATTTTAACAAGGCCACTACTTCTGTGGTAGCGATATAAGTAAATGAAGGCGTGATGACTTCGTCCCCAGGTTGTAAGTCCAATGCCATCATCGCAATTTGAAGCGCATCCGTTCCATTGGCACAAGGCACCACATATTGTGCTCCTAAATATTCCCCTAAATTTTTTGAAAAATCTTGCACCGCTTTACCATTAATATACGCAGCACTATCCAATACATTTTGTATGGCCTGATCGACTTCTTCTTTGATGGCTAGATACTGATTTTTTGTATCTACCATTTGTATTTTTCGCATCCAATGAATTTTGTCAAAATTACAATAAAATGGCCAAAAAGGTGGAAATACCCCCATTGTATCCCATCTTTGCAATAGCCCGTTATTATGATACTATACCGACTGTTTTTATTGTTTTACCCAATTCTAGCAAAGCTTATTAGTCCATTTAATGAGAAGGCTAAGTATTGGGTGGAGGGGCAGCAAAAAGTTTGGGAAGAAATTAGCATATTATGCAGTCAAATAAAGGGACCAATTATCTGGGTACACTGCGCCTCTTATGGTGAATTTGAACAAGGTCTTCCTATCATCAGTGCTTTAAAAAAATCCTATCCAACACATCAAATTTGGGTGACCTTTTTTTCACCTTCAGGATACTTACATCAAAAGCATCATCCAGATGTTGACTTTGTGTCTTATCTGCCATTAGATGGTCCTAGCTCTGCAAAAAGATGGATGCAAATGGTTCAACCTAAATGCATTGTTTTTATAAAATATGAATTTTGGTACTATTATTTACAGCAAGCAGCAGTTCAAAAAATTCCCGCTTTTTTAGCATCTGCAATATTTAGACCAAATCAAATTTTTTTCAAATTCTATGGTGGATTTTATCGTTCCATGTTGCCTTTATTCACTGGCATTTTAGTACAAGATTTCACCTCAAAAACATTAATCAGTCCTCTTTTAAAGCATGCACATTTAGCCATCAGTGGCGATACGCGTTTTGATCGTGTGCTGGATATTCTAGCAGGAAAAGAAACCATTGATTGGGTATCAAGATTAGCAAATGTTGAAACGATTGTAGCTGGAAGTACTTGGGAACAAGATCATGAGATGATTGGATCCATTTTAGGTACATGGGATCGATGTAATTGGATCATTGTTCCACATCATGTAGATGCTGCAGCTATTAAAACTTGTCAATCTCATTTTCCCAATTCAATTTGCTTATCTGAATGGTTAACAGAATCGAATCAAATGGAAAAGCCAATGGTGTTGATTGTTGATCAGATTGGTTTATTAAGTCATTTATATCAATACGCCAATATAGCCTATATAGGTGGTGGGTTTACGAAGGATGGTATCCATAATGTTTTAGAAGCTGCCGTATTTGGTAAACCCGTGATTTGGGGACCGAATGACTCAAAATACCAAGAAGCGATTGGACTTCGTAATGCATATGGGGGGATCAAAATAAAGAATGCGAAAGGTTTAAAAAATATCTTAGAAAAACTTTTTAATGACGCTGCCTTTTCTACAACTACAGGAGATGCCGCTTTAAAGTATGTTCAAGACCATGCAGGTGCTACCCAAAAAACGATTGATTGTATTAAGCAAATCTACGTTTCACCAACAAATCAAAAGCTTTAACGACTTCAGCTGTTTCGTTCCATTTGTTTTGTTCTCTTAAATTAGATTTAATCCAAAATTGCGCCTCTGCATAAATTTTAAACCCATTGATGGTTTTAACTGCCATTTCAAATGCTTTTTCGTCCCCATTAAAAAGGGTTGCTGTAAACTGAAATTTATCGTTGATCCCAATGGCCGCTTTCAAGTCTTTGATTGGGTCTAATGCTAATTTTTCTTGTAGCTCTGTATTCGTAATGACTTCAGCAACTACTTCATCACCTCCTGGAATCATCACAGATACGTTATTAGGAAGATTGTTAAATTGATCCGATTCTGATAATGCTGCTAGCAATTGGACTGCCGTTTGTTTTAATTGGCTTTTGTCTGCCTTTTCGGCCAATTGATTGGTTAATTTTTCAACCA
>JBILAW010000011.1:0-21009 GCA_044354025.1 Sediminibacterium sp. | reverse complement strand
CGCATTACTGGATATGAGCAATAAAGCTTTATTTACCATTACGGAACAACCAATGCATTTCACAACTATTGTAAGCGCAAAAAAATCGAATCAATTGATTGTGATGCAAGAAGATGAAAAAAATGCCGCAAATATTTTTGCTTATACTTTAACACAAGAAAAGCAAAACCCTATTGCATTCACTGCGATCAATCCTCAACAAGCTAATTACAATTGGATGCAATCTCAGTTGGTAAAATGGAAAGCTTACACAGGCAGAACTGCTGAAGGTGTCTTATACTTACCAGAAGATTTTGATGCCAAAAAGAAGTATCCAATGATTGTTTATTTTTATGAAAGAAGCAATCAAACACTTCATAATTATTTAGCACCTTCTCCAACACCATCTAGATTGAATATTCCATTCTTTGTGAGTCGCGGCTATGTAGTATTTGTTCCAGATATCTGGTATAAAAAAGGTTATCCTGGTCAAGGAGCATATGATTATATTTTAAGTGGTACTAGGGCAATGGTACAAAAAGGCTTTATTGATAGCACTAGAATTGGCTTACAAGGTCAAAGCTGGGGTGGGTATCAAATAGCCTACTTAATAACTAAAACCAATTTATATGCTGCTGCATGGGCAGGTGCCCCAGTTGTCAATATGACGAGTGCTTATGGTGGTATTCGTTGGGGTGCTGGCATTAATAGACAATTTCAATATGAAAAAACACAAAGCAGGATAGGTGCAAATTTATGGGAGCGTCCAGATTTATACATTAAAAATTCACCTTTGTTTGAATTGAATAAAGTGAAAACGCCTATCGTTATTATGAGTAATGATGCAGACGATGCAGTGCCTTGGTATCAAGGCATTGAAATGTTTACTGCTATGCGCAGATTAGCCAAACCAATTTGGATGCTAGTATATAATAACGAAGCACATAATTTAGTAGAAAGAAAAAATAGAAAAGATATACAAATTAGAGAACAACAGTTTTTTGATCATTATTTAAAAGGTGCACCAATGCCAATTTGGATGTCTAAAGGTGTTCCTGCCATCATGAAAGGAAGAGACTTAGGATTAGGATTATAATACACATGATTTTATACCTACTAATTACAAAAAAAATAAAGCCCCAAATTGGGGCTTTATTTTTTATAGGAAAGATTCTATTTACACATATTGAAACCATTGTCTATTTTGATCCCATTGTTCAAATTCCTTTGCGACAGCAGATAAGAAACTAGAACCCATTGCACCATCTACAATTCTATGATCATAGCTCATAGATAAGTACATCATATGACGAACAAGAATGGCATCTCCAGAAGGGGTTTCTATCACAACTGGACGTTTCTTAATGGCGCCTAAAGCAAGTATTGCAACTTGTGGTTGTGGAATAATCGGTGTGCCCATAATGGATCCAAATGTACCCACATTGGTTACTGTAAAAGTACCTCCTTGTGTATCTTGAGGTTTTAGTTGATTGTTTCTAGCCGCATTTGCTAAATTATTAACGGCTTTGCTCAATCCAACAATACTTAATTGATTTGCGCCTTTAATCACTGGAACAATTAAGTTACCAGAAGGTAGGGCAGTTGCCATACCAATATTGATGTCTTTCTTTAAAATGATATTGTCCCCTTGTAAACTACAATTGATGTATGGGAATTGCTCTAACACTTTTGCAATACACTCCATAAACATTGGCGTAAAAGTTAATTTAGTGCCTTCTCTTTTTTCAAAGAGTTGTTTCACTTTTTCTCTCCAAACTACCATATTGGTTACATCCGCTTCTACAAAAGATGTGACATGCGGACTTGTTTGAACACTTTCAACCATATGCTTTGCAATCAGCTTACGCATACGATCCATTTCAATAATTTCTGTATTCCCAGTAACAACCACTTCTTCTGGGTTAGCAAATTTACCAGCACCATTTGATGTGTTCAATCCATGATCAGCATTTGGAAATATATTGGAAACAGTTGAATTTTGAACTTGTGGAATTGAATTGTTGGTATTAGCAGTAGCAGTTGTGGATACAGCACTCATAGCTGGTTGAGCAACGATGGATGGTTGCACATGTCCTGCTTTTTTCTGAGCAACATAATTTAAAATGTCTTTTTTGGAAACACGTCCCTGACTTCCAGTGCCAGGAATTTGTTGCAATTCATTTAAATTGATTCCTTCGTTTTGAGCAATATTTAAAACCAATGGAGAAAAGAAACGAATATCATTGGAATTTTCTTGTTGTATTTCAACATTCGTAGCAGCAGGTGTAAAAGGAACTTCTTCTACAACAATTGATTCTGGAACAATTGGTTCTGAAACAGGTGCAATAGTTGCAGGTGCTTGAATCTTTTCAATTGATGGTGTTGCAGTGATACTATCGCTTGTTTGTATTCTTGCAATCACTGTTCCAATAGGAACAACAGCATTGACTTCAAATAAAATTTCTGTAACGGTGCCTGCAGTACTTGAAGGTATTTCGCTATCTACTTTATCTGTAGCGATATCGAGTAATGTTTCATCTAATTGGATCGTATCTCCTACAGCTTTATGCCATTTTAGGATGGTTGCTTCCATGATACTTTCACCCAATTTTGGCAAAATCAAGTCAACTACAGACATAGGGAATAATTTTAGCAAAAATAAGACTAAATCTTATTGATTATGAGTAACCTAAGTAAATTTATAGCTTGATTGGCAGTCACTTCTATATTCTTTTGTCGATCAAATCTTAGGTAAAAGACTTTAGACACCACTTTTTCTTTATTAGCCACCCCAATCCATACCATTCCAAGGGGTTTTTCATCTGTTTGGCCTGAAGGTCCCATGATTCCACTCACAGAAATCCCATAATCAGTGTTCATTTTAGCCCTTATTGCGACCGCCATTTGTTCCACTGCTTCCTTACTCACTGCACCCACAGTCTTTAAGATACTGGTAGGGACGTCTAAAAATTCAGTTTTTATACGATTATCATAACTTACGATACTACCTGTAAAAAAGGTCGATGAGCCTGCATGCTTAGATAAGAGATGCCCAATAAAACCTCCAGTGCAACTTTCTGCAGTCGAAACAGTCTGATTTTGGTCTTTCAAAAGACGACCAACCACTACTTCAATAGGTTCATCTTTATCTGTAACGATATATGCTTTTACATGCTCCTTTAAAGCTTCAAATAAGCCATCTAATTGATCATTCAAACTAGTTGCATCATCGCTTTTTCCTGTCAATCTTAACCTTACCATGCCATAAGAAGGGAGGTATGCTAATTTGATCGTTTCTGGAAGATTTTTTTCAAATTCTAGGATGGATTCTGCTAAAAAGGATTCTCCAACACCTGCTGTTAAAAGCGTCCTATGTGCGATCACGCCTAATTTAAATGTATCAAGTATAATTGGTATTACCTTTTCACTCATTAACCATTGCATTTCATACGGTACGCCGGGTAATGAAAAAATCAAACTGTCATTTTTCTTAAAGAGCATACCAGGAGCAGTGCCTGACTGATTGAACAAGACTTCACAAACATCAGGTACTTCTGCTTGTTTACGATTGCGTTCAATCATTGGTTTCTTGTGGATCTGCTCAAAGATATAAGTGATGTGGTCTAATGTAGTTTGATCTACAATCATGTTCCCACCAAAATATCGATTCAATAAGGGTTTGGTGATATCATCTGCAGTGGGGCCTAATCCTCCAGTGAGTATTACAATTTGGCTTTTTTGAATGGCTGTATCTAAAGCATTGGTAATAGCTAGTGCATCATCTCCAACAGCAATTCTTTGATGGACTACAACTCCGATTGCATTTAACTTTTGAGCGATATAAGCACTATTGGTATCTATTACTTGACCGATTAATAACTCGTCCCCAATCGTGATAATAGTTGCCTGAATTTGATCCCTCATAAAAATGCTTCAATTAGGTTGCAAAGTAAACCAAAAAAAGGCGGTTTAACTAAAATAGACACTGAGTTTTTCCTTCATAGTGGAAGGCATTTCAATTCTATTGTTCATGTTTGTATCCATAAAATAGAGCTTAACCTGCCCAATGGTTAAAAGCTTTCCAGCTTCGTTATACACTTCTTGGTCAAATACAATCTTATGGTCGGTAGGTAAGGTCTTAATTTGAGTCTTGATGGTAATTAGATCATCATATTTAGCAGGTCTTAAATACTTAATATTTAATTCAACTACAGGTAGTATAATACCCATGTCTTCTATGTCTTTGTAGGATACACCAAGGTGTCGGATGGCTTCTACACGACCAATCTCAAAGTACATGGCATAATTACCATAGTAAACCACATCCATTCTATCTGTTTCTGCATACCTGACCCTTACTGTTGTCGAATGTTCGTACATATTTATTGCATTTGTTAACAAATTTAAGGATTGTATCTGTTTTTCCACAATAAGCTTATTTAACTAAGCGTTTTATAATCATAGTGTATTTTTATAATACTATCCTAAATACAGGCTCCTATGTTAAAAACCAACTCAAAAGCAAGTCCAATCCCATTGCTTTTATGCATTTCGCTGCTTCTCTATACTCCAGTATCGAGTCAGTTAATGAAATTTGACGCACCACTTAGTCAATTATATCAAAATGGATTAAAATCCCTTAATCAAGGGGATAGTTTAACTGCTTATCAAAAGATACAATCAGCTCATTTTTTTGATCCAACTGATGCTGATATGGCTTTTCATTATCATTTATTATCAATTGCATTAAACAAGGAAAATGCCATCCCGCTTGCCGAAAATTGGTTAACAAAAAATTCAAATAAGATCTATCATTCAAGATTGAATTTTGAATTGGCAAAGTATTTTTTTAAAAAACAACAAGTGGAATCTGCCATTCAAGCTTATAAAAAAATAAGTATGGATGATCTTGAAAATGAAGAGTTGGCTTTAATGCAGTTTCAATTGGGTTATTTATATTTCAAAAAAGGGGATTGGGAGGAATCCACCAGTTATTTATTGAGTATTAGACAGGTTCAAACCAGTCCATTTTATACAGATGCCAATTATTATGCTGGTTTTGTGGCTTTACAAAAAAAAGATTTCAATTTAGCCTTGAGTTGTTTTAAGATTGCTGAACAAAGCAATGCATATCAAACCTTAACCCCATTTTATATTAGTCAATTGTACTATTTTTTAGGGGATATAGATGCGGCACTTAAGAATACAGAACAAGCATTGCAAAAAAAAGGGCAGTATTACACCGACCAATTGGCGCAATTAATGGGACACTTATTGTTTGAACAAAAACAATATGAAAAAGCCTTACCTTATTTAGCCAACTTTGTAAAATCACAAAAAGAAGTTGAATCTCAGGATTTATACCAATTATCCTTTTGTTATTTTCAATCTCAACAATGGGATGAGGCCATACAGGGTTTTAAACAATTAGCAAATGTAGAAGATTCTTTAGGACAGAATAGTATGTATTTATTGGCTACTTCCTATTTGAAGGTCAATAATAAAATAGGTGCCAAAAATGCTTTTTTACTTTGCGCCACTAAAAGTCAGAATTTGGCTCAAAAGGAAATTGCCTTATTCAATTATTCGAAATTGTCTGTAGAATTAAAAGAATATAGTGTTGCTTTACAATCGATAGACAAATTTATACTTCAATATCCTACTAGTTTATATCTTAATGAAGCCAAAAGTTTATATGTAACATCATTAGCCTATAGCAATGATTTTAATAAGGCCTATGATGCTTATCAAAAAATGGATACTTTAAATGAAACACTTTTTAAATTATATCCTAATATTTTATACGGTAAAGCAGCACTTTTGATCAATGATGGTCAAAATGAAAAAGCCTATGAGCTGTTTAACCAAGTTAAAAATTTACCTTATAATGATAAAGTTTTAGTACAAACATATTTTTGGATAGGGGAGCTTGCCTATAAAATGGGAAGAATAGATGAGGCCATCGAACACCTGGAGAAATATTTATTAGAGCCATTCGAAATTGGTGAAATCACAAAAAAACATGCTAGCTATACTTTAGGATACTGTTATTTAAAAAACATTAACTATTCAAAAGCTATGCAATTATTTACAATTGCAGCCGATTTCAATCCCTATATTGAATCGTCTCCATATCAAAAAGATGCCTTAGTAAGATTATCAGATTGTCAATTCATGACAAAACAATACAAACAAGCGCTAAAATCTTACCAAAAAATCATTGACTTAGGTTGGAATTTTGAAGATTACGCCAATTTACAAAAAGCCATTATTTATGGAGCGCTGGGATTGAATAAAGAAAAACTTAAAATATTAATCAACTATGATGTTGATTTTAGTCAATCAAACTATTTAAGTGATGCTAGAATGGAATTAGCAGATACCTATACTAGCAAAGAACAATTTCAAGAGGCAATTAGTCCATTATCTAAAGTACTGGAAGACAAAAAAGCGACAGAGTTCTATCCCTTGGCTTTTTACAAATTAGGTATTGTTTATTTTAATTTAAATAAAAATCAAGAAGCGTTACAAAATTTTAAATCATTATTTAGTGCCTATCCAAATGCAGAGGAAAGTAACAATGCTTTAGAATACATCCGTAATATTTACATAGAAGAGCAACAACCAGAGGCTTATGTTCAATTTATGAATGATTTTGGTAAATCATTGTCTTATAACGAACAAGATTCATTGATCTTTAGAGCAGCGTTCATTCAATATGAAGATAAAAAATTAAGTAATGCTGCTTTAGCATTCAAAAAATATATCACCTTTTATCCAGAAGGTAAATACCAATTAAATGCATTGAATTTCTTAGCTGAAATGGCCTATGCTTCGGAACAATATGATTCTGCAGCCATTTATTTTGGGAAAATAGCGTTGAAAGCACCTAATCAATTTGCCGAAAGAGCAGCTATTGTTGCAGCAAGATTGCATTATTTTAATTTGAAAGATTACGTTGGGGCAGAACTTTATTTTAAGATTGTTTTACAGTATGCCACCCAACAAGAGCAAAAAAATGAAGCCATTAAAGGTTTATTAAGGTGTCAATACAAAGCTGAGAATTGGGCAGAAGCCTCTAAGACTGCTGTACTTATTTTAGCAGAAATGAATAGTGCTTCGGATGATATTTTAATGGCCAATATGGCTTTATACCATCAAACTATAGCACAACAGGATACGGTAAAGGCTTTACAATTATTAAATGGGGTATTAAAATCAAATAGTTCATTGTATACAGCTGAGGCACATTATTTAACAGCTTTAATTTATTACAATCAACAAAAGTACAATCTTGCTGAAAAAACAGCCTTTGATGTCATTAAAAAGCAAGCTTCCTATGAGTTTTGGGTGACTAAAACTTATATTTTACTAGGTGATATCTATTTAGCACAAAATGATACATTTAATGCCATTGCAACCTATAAGAGTATTGCAGAAAATGCGACCATTACTTCCTTACAACAAATTGCTTCGGATAAACTTAAAGCAATCAATGAAACAATTAAAGCACAATAATATGATCAAATCAATAATAAGACTCGGTGTATTTACCATCGCTTTAATTTGTTTTAGCAATATGGCAATTGCTCAGAAAAAGAACAAAAAGAAAGCCAAAACGTCAATTAGTTCTAAGAAAAAGCCTAGTAAAAAAACCGTTTCAAAAAAGAAGAAAATAAGTTCTAAAAATAAGAAAACGGTTCAAAAAAGACCTGTAGCATCCACTTATATCATTCCTGAATCAAAAATTGCTATAAAAGACCAAATTGTTCCAATAACTAATTTGCAAAATAAAAAAAATGCAATAGATACTATACCAGATAAAGTGGTTAACATCATTTCTGCTTTTAGGCCTCAATTAAAAAATGTGGCAAAAATTGGTTTCATAAATGCTACAGCAATTGTTGATACCAATTCAGTCGCATTATCATATCAGGTGCCAAGTCAGAATTTAAGTTTTCAATATCAACCAATTGCATTAGTTCCTAGGGCAATTAGAATTGATTCAAATTTAAAGAGAACTCAATCTGCCAATATCAAAATTGGAATGGGTAATTATTTTAATCAAGTTATTCAATTAGAAGGAAGTTATGTAGACCCACTAAACCAAGAACATCATATGCGTGTTCTAAATGAATCAATTGCTGGTGCGCATCCTATTCAAAAATGGAATACGATAGGATTCGATTATAGTGGTACTTTATCCATCAGTAAAAATAAGTATTTAGTTACACAAGCCTACGTTAACCAATCTAATAGATACCGCTATGGTTTAGTCCCAGATACAACTAATTTACCACTCAAAAATTTCGAACAAAAATTTACAGTCTTTGGCGCTAACTTTTCACTTGCCAACAAACAGGTTGAAACAAATCCGTTTAGTTATAACCCAAATTTAAAGTTGAATCATAGTAACCTTTTGGATCAAGCCAAAAATATTTCGATTGATTTGAATAGTCCAATGCAGTATACTTTCAATAATAATTTAAAATTAGGGGCTGATTTTAACTTTAGTTATAATCAATACAATCCAATGAATCGTGCTTCAAGTCGAAACACTATTTTTCAACTTGATCCATCCGTTGAGTTAAATAAACCAAAATATAAATTATATATTGGAGTAAGACCAATTATTGCAAATGGTGATTTTACAATCTATCCTAAAATTGAATTGACGAAGCAACTAAAAGATACCAATTATGTGATTAACGCTGGATGGTTTACTAGTTTCACCAACAATCAGTTAATTCAATTAATTGGTCAAAACCATTGGATATCGGCTCCCAGTAATTTGCCAATTAGTTTTTTGGAAAAGAAATACATGAATATACTTGTTACAGTAAATAAGCGTTTCAATTATGGATTGAATATGGCTTTAAATGATTACCGAGAACTGCCTTTCTTCAACCAAACTAAATCTTTGAATAACCCCATCCAAGAGGGTTTAAAATTTGATGTAATATTTGAAAAAAGAGCCATCGCAATTGAATTTAATGGGAATATTAAATATCAATTCAATGATAAACTTTTATGGAAGAATCATTTTAAGTACATTCAATTTAATCTAATTCGTGAAAATACACAGGCATGGGGGATATTACCTTTCGAATTCAATTCGCAATTGAATTGGATTTTCAATAAAAATATGCAGTTTGATGCCTCTGGACAATTTTGGACTGGTGCTAAAACTAGTGCTGGTATAGGTAATGCTTACCAATTAAACAATACCTTTGTCCTCAATGCAGGAATGCAATATGCCATTTCTGATCATTGGACTTTCTGGGGTAAAGGGGAGAATTTATTAGACCAACAATACCAACGTTGGGCTAGTTATCCTTCACTAGGGGTACAATTTATTGCAGGAATACAATATAAATTTAGAAAATAATGATGCTACCAATTTTAGAAAAATATTTTTTAGCACATGGACAATTAGTTTTACCCGGCATTGGTCAATTAAACTTAACCCAAACAGACTCAGTTCATTCAAATGGTGCATTCCAGCCACCAGTAAATCATATTATTTTTGATGCTATCATAGATCCAACTACTAAACCAAGTAAATTATTTTATATTTATTTATCAGATCATTTAGATTGTACCATTGAACAAGCCATCATAGATTATACAGCATTTTTTACCAATCAATTATCAGTATCTAGCAATATAGATTTAGGTAATTTAGGGCAATTAACTATTTCTAATGAAGCCTATACTTTTAAGTCTAATTTTGATAGTGCGCATTATTTTCAAACTATTCAATTAGAAAAAGTACAATTAGAAGATCAATCCCAAAATAATTTCAATTCCAGATCAAAGCAATGGTGGATTTTGCCTTTGATCATTGCCTTCATCGCCATTCTTGCAATCTTTTTAAAATAAAAGTATGAATTGTCCAGTTTGCAATTATTCCAATCCGCAAATCGCAATAGAAAGTCAAGACTTTTCATTAACCCAAGCAGCTTTTTCTATTGTACATTGTCCAAAATGTAGTTTACGATTTACATCACCTGTCCCAAGTCAAGATGAAATAGGACAATTTTATAAATTTAAAGAATATATATCCCATACCGATGTGAAGGAGGGATGGATGAATCAGATGTACCATTTTGTAAGAACTAAAACCTTAGCTCAAAAAACTAAATGGGTTCAATCGCTATTTACAGGACATAAAGGACATTTATTGGATATTGGAGCTGGAACTGGTGCTTTTGCGCATGCAATGCAGCAAAAAGCTTGGAAAGTAACAGGTTTAGAACCTGATGCTGTAACAAGGCAGAAGGCATTAGAAATTCATAAATTGAATTTAAAATCTACAGATGCCATCTTTGATTTACCTGAGAATGAGTATGAAGTCATTACCATGTGGCATGTTTTAGAGCATGTGCATACATTAAAACCTTATCTACAACAATGTTTTAAAAGTTTGAAATACAATGGTAGATTAATTATTGCTGTACCTAACTATACCAGTTTTGATGCTAAATATTATCAAAAATATTGGGCAGCTTATGATTTGCCAAGACACTTATACCATTTTTCACCTAAAGCAATGACAACCTTATTAAATGAAATGGGATTTGACATTGTTTCCATGAGGCCAATGTGGTACGATAGTTTTTATGTAAGCTTATTGAGTGAAAAATACAAACAATCTGGAAAATTAGGCATGCTAGTAGCAGGTGTAATAGGCATGCTGTCTAATCTATTTGCCTTGAAGGATGCTTCAAAAGGGAGTAGTATCATTTACGAATTTAAAAAGCAATCAAATTCAAGTAAGAATTAGATGGATTAGTTCAATTTGTTGAATGAGATAAATGAGATGGATTAGTTCAATTTGACTTCAACTATAATTGGCCAACATTTCCCTGTTAAAAAGTAGGTATCGGTTGATTTCCTATAAGCAATTCCATTTAGAACAAAACCAGCATCTATCGTTAATGGATTGTAACGCACTTTTGCTTGTGCTAATAAATTACTACAGTCTATTGTATTGGTAATTTTTCCAGAATTTGGATCAATCACAATGATATTGTTTTGACCATAAATATTAGCAAAGATCTTTCCATCCACATATTCTAATTCATTGAGCATACTTTGGTAACCATATTCATTAAAAACGCCTAGTGTTTTTTGAATTGAAAAATCAGTTGGATTTACAAAATATAAATTGCTACTGCCAGTAGAGACGATTAATGCAGTATCGTTATGTGTAAGGCCCCATCCTTCATATGGCCAGTTGAGTGTTTTGATCTTTTTGAATGTGGTTGCGTCATAAACAAATACTGCATGTTCCTCCCATGTTAATTGATAAATTTTACCATCAAATACAGTAATACCTTCACCAAAATAGGGGAGTTCTAATTTGATTTTTTTACCAAGAGGTTTAAGTTGATCATCCATTTGATATAAAACACTTTTACCTTTTAATCCAGTTCCTTCTATCAACGTATTATTATGCCATTCTAATCCTTGAGTATAGGCAGATGTATCATGTGCATATACTTTTTGTATTGCGTAATTCAAGGCTGTTGGTGGAGTAATAGCAGTATTCCCAGCAACACTTTCATTGTCATTAGAGTTGTCACTATTATTTGTATTCGTACAAGCAAATACAAACAAACTAAAGAATATGGCTAGGTTCTTTTTCATGCTTAATTAAACATTAAATCTAAAATGCATTACATCTCCATCTTTTACAATGTATTCTTTTCCTTCTATTCTTAATTTACCATTGTCACGACAAGCAGCTTCACTTTTTAATTTAATATAATCGTCAAATGCAATCACTTCGGCTTTGATAAAACCTTTTTCAAAATCTGTATGAATTACACTTGCTGCTTGTGGTGCTTTCCAACCAGAACCAATTGTCCAAGCTCGAACTTCTTGCACACCCGCTGTAAAATAAGTTTCTAATTTTAATAACTTATAAGCAGTTTGAATCAATCTATTCAATGCAGGCTCTTTCATTTGGTATTCTTCCATAAACAAAGCCTTATCATCTGGATCTTCCATTTCAGAAATTTGTGCCTCAATATTATTACACATTACAATCACTTCTGCACCTTCTTGTTTTGCCATCGCCACCAATTGTTCAGAATAAGCATTGCCCGTATGCATGGATGCTTCATCTACATTGGCCACATACATGACTGGTTTAGCTGTTAATAAAAAGATATCTGCAATTGCGGCATGATCTTCCTTGGATAAATCCAAAGAACGGATACTTTTCCCAGCTTCTAAATGGGTTCTACATTTTTGTAAAACTTCTAGTTCTACTTTAGCTTTAGGATCTGTTTTAGCCATCTTCTCGGAACGCTGCATCTTTTTCTCAACACTATCTAAGTCCTTCAATTGCAATTCTGTTTCAATAATATCTTTATCTCCAATTGGATTGATTTTCCCTTCTTCTCTTAATACGTTTTCATCTTCGAAACAACGAATCACATGGATAATGGCACTCACTTCTCTAATATTGGCCAAAAATTTATTGCCCAATCCTTCGCCCTTGCTTGCACCTTTCACTAAACCAGCAATATCCACAATTTCTAATTGGGTTGGTACCACTCTAGTTGGGTTAATCAATTCGGCTAGTTGACCTATACGCGTATCTGGTACATCTACTAAGCCAACATTTGGCTCGATGGTACAAAAACGATAATTACTTGCTTGTGCTTTTGCACTATTACTCACTGCGTTAAATAAGGTTGATTTGCCCACGTTTGGTAAACCTACAATGCCTGCCTGTAAAGCCATGTTATTTTAGATTGTTTTATGGTTGCAAAAATACAAATCTAATCGCAAAATGGGCTATATTAGTACCATAAACAATTAGATATGGCATTGAATATCATCTGGATAGCATTTTTTGTAATCGCTTTTGTAGTGGCACTCTTTAAATTGATCTTTTTAGGAGATACAGAGATTTTTAAGCTATTAGCAGACGGTTTATTTGATTCAGCTAAATCCTCAGTCATTGATGTGGCTTTTCCCTTAGCAGGTACCATGGTCTTCTTTTTAGGATTGATGAATATTGCTGAAAAAGCGGGGGCTATTCAAAAACTGGCTAAATGGATGAATCCATTCTTATGTCGTTTATTCCCAGAAGTGCCACAGAACCACCCTGCAATGGGGCAAATGGTGATGAATTTTAGCGCCAATATGTTAGGTTTAGACAATGCTGCCACGCCATTTGGTTTAAAAGCCATGGAAAGTCTACAAACTTTGAATCCTGAGAAAGAAAAAGCCACCAATGCACAGATCATGTTTCTAGTCTTGCACACAAGTGGGCTCACTATTATTCCATTGACAATCATATCTTATCGTTTGGCTGCAGGCTCACAAGATGCAGCTAGCATTTTTATCCCATGTGTATTAGCAACCATTGGAACTACTTTAGCCTCTATCATTGTGGTTGGAACTTATCAAAAATTGAAATGGGATAGGGTATTGATTAGTTGGTTAGCTGGTTTAGTGCTTTTGATGGGCACAGTTTTATTTGCAGTCAATAGTCTTTCACCTATTCAAAAAGAATTGTTTTCTAAAATAGCTGGATCAAGTATTTTAATTGGTATTGTAGTGGCAATTATACTTGGAGGTGCTTATAAAAAAGTATCCGTCTTTGATGCATTTATAGAAGGCGCAAAAAATGGTTTTGATGTAATTGTGAAAATCATTCCTTATCTGGTCGCGATGTTGGTTGCTATTCGTGTATTTAGGGATAGCGGTGCCATGATTTATGTTTTAAATGGAATCAGTTTTTTAATACAGCTTACTGGAATGAATACAGATTTTGTTGGTGCATTGCCTGTTGCCATCATGAAACCTTTGAGTGGCAGTGGCGCTAGGGGCATGATGCTTGATATTTTTCAAACACAGGGGCCAGATTCTTTTGTAGGTAAATTAGCCTCTATTTTTCAAGGCTCAGCGGATACTACTTTTTATATTATTGCTTTGTATTTTGGTAGTGTTGGCATTAAGAAAGTGCGTTATGCAGTTTGGGCTGGATTATTTGCAGATTTAATAGGCGTGGTGATTGCCATCTTTATTGGCTATTCCTTTTTCCATTAAGAACTAAGATCAGTAAATGATTTTTTAAAAGCTATTATTTTCCTAAGCTCATCTTCATCACTTCTTCCCATTCAGCATCTGTAACTGGTTGTACCGATAGTCTGCCTAATCTTACTAAAGCCATAGCCTTCAAATTGGTATTGGCTTTTACATCTGCTAATTTCACTGGATGTTTTAATTTTTTATGCGGTGCAAAATCGACTGCCAACCATGCATTTTCTTCGGTAGTTGGATCTTGATACGATTCCTTAACCACTTTTGCAATACCCACAATTTCCATGCCTTCGTTGCTATGGTACCAAAATGCTAGATCTCCTTTTTTCATGGATCTTAAATTATTTCTTGCACTATAATTTCTTACGCCATCCCAAAAAGTGCGTTTGTCTTTATTGAATTGATCCCAAGAATATTTAAAAGGTTCCGATTTGATTAGCCAGTAAGCCATAAAAAGTTATATTATGAATGTTTAACAATATAAAATAAAAAAGGTTGAATTGAACTCATTTTAAACCTCATAAAATTAATATCCACTTGCTAGTATATCCGCTAAATGAATGACTTTAATTTGTTGTCCATTATGATTGATACGTCCATCTAAATGCATTAGGCAGCTCATATCTGTGCTAATAATATATTCCGCATCTGTGGCGATTGCATTGTCAATTTTTTGATCTGCCATAGCAACACTAATGGTATCATATTTTACAGCAAAACTACCTCCAAATCCACAACAGGTTTCGGTATCATTCATTTCAATCAATTCAAGTCCTTCTACTTGTTGTAGTAATGTTCTTGGTTCTGCTTTGATATTGCACTCTCTTAATCCAGCGCAACTATCGTGGAAAGTGACTTTACCATTGAAGCTAGCACCTAAGTCTGTAACACCTAAAATCTTGACTAAGAATTCAGACAATTCAAAAATTTGTGATGACACTTTTTTAGCTGGACTTTGAAAAGCATTGTTTTCAAAAAGTTTACCATAATTATTTCTAATAAATCCAGCACAACTTGCACTTGGACTTACTATATAATCTGCGCCATCAAAATCTTGCACAAATTTTGTACAAACATCTTTTGATTCACCCCAAAATCCTGCATTGAAAGCTGGTTGCCCACAACATGTTTGTTGTGTATTATACGCCACTGTACATCCTGCTTTTTCTAATATTTTGACGGTATTAAATGCAACCTGAGGGTACAATTGATCTATAAAACAGGGTATAAAGAGTTGAACTTTCATAGTCTAAATTAAGGATTTCTTTCCAATAAAATAAAAAGGCATCCTTTTAAGAAAGAATGCCTTTTTAATATTTTGATCAACTAAATTAAGGTTGAACTTGAAGTCTGGAGATATATTTATCAATACTAAATCCTTTCTCAGACTTTGGATAATCTTGCTTGATTTGCTTATAGATTTCTAAAGCAGCATCGTTTTTACCATTTAATTCTAAGAATGAAGCAGCACGGAATAAATATTCAGATGAAATGGCTTCATCTTCTGGAAAATGTGTTCCAGCTTTTTTATAGTATTCTATTGCTTCATCATTTTTCTTTAATTCAGAATATGCATCCCCAATAGATCCATAGGCAACAGCTTGAACTTGTTTTGCATTTGAAGAAAAATCTTTTAAGTACTCAATGGCCTTATTGTAATCCTTCAATCTGTAGTAGCTCATACCTGCATAATAATTTGCAAGATTGGCTGCTTTAGTACCACCAAATTCTTTAATGATGTATAAAACACCTTTGCTTGTACCATCACCTTTTAAAACCAACTCAGAAGAATCATTGGCAAAATATTTTTCTGCAACATACATTGCATCTGCCGCTTTTGCTTCTAAAGGTTTTTGATATAATTCTGTGTAACCAAAAAAACCTGCAACAGCAATGATTGCTCCAGCAAATAAATAGATGATTAGTTGTTTGTTCTTTAAAGCAACTGGTGCTTGTTCTTGTTGTACTTCGCTCATATAGGTTTATTAAAATAATTAGTCTACAATAAATGGATAATTTTGATCAATATACACATCCTTCAATACTTCGCTATCATCTGGCCAAGGACTGTCCTCAGCAAATTTTACAGATGCTTCCACAATACCATTGATTTTTTCATCAATCTCTTGTAGGGTTGCTTCTGTTGCAAAATTATTGTCTAGAATGGTCTTTCTAACTTTGATAAGTGGATCTTGATCTTTGTATTCTTCTACCTCATCCTTAGATCTATATTTTTGAGGATCCGAAACAGAGTGACCTCTGTAACGATAGGTTTTCATTTCTAATAAAGTAGGGCCTTCGCCATCTCTTGCACGCTTAACTGCTCTTGCCACACCTTCATGTACCACTTCTGGTGTCATACCATCTAATTTATCAGAAGGCATTTCATAGGCGTCTGCTAATTTATAAATATCAATGACATTACTTGTTCTTTCAATAGAAGTACCCATGGCGTAGTTATTGTTTTCACAGATAAATACAACAGGTAATTTCCATAACATGGCAAGGTTGAATACTTCGTGTAACATACCTTGTCTTGCGGCACCGTCTCCAAAGAAACACAATACCACATTTTTAGATCCTCTATATTGTTCTGCAAATGCTAAACCAGCACCTGTTCCAATTTGAGCACCTACAATCCCGTGCCCTCCAAAAAAATAGTTGGCTTTATCAAAAAGGTGCATACTTCCACCTTTACCCTTAGAACAGCCTGTTGCTTTACCATATAATTCGGCCATGGCAGCATTGGGACTCATCCCTTTTGCAAGTGCTAAGCCGTGGTCACGGTAACCGGTGATAAAAGGGTCTTCATGATTGGTAGCAGTCATACAACCTGCAGCAATTGCTTCCTGGCCATTGTAAACGTGAAAAAATCCACGGATTTTACCCGCCATTTTATACATTTCCTCTGATTTTGATTCAAACTGACGTATTAATTGCATCAATTCGTACCAATATAGATAGGTTTCTTTAGAAAATTTTTGCGCCACAGTCCTTATTTTTTGAGTAGCAAATATAGTATTTAAAGACTATAATTTGGCCTTATGCTTCGTTTAAAAATGGATACTTATAATCGGTAGGAGGGTTGAATGTTTCTTTGATTGTTCTTGCACTTAACCAACGGTATAAATTCAATGCACTTCCAGCTTTATCATTCGTACCAGAACCTCTAGCTCCACCAAATGGTTGTTGTCCAACCACCGCACCTGTTGGCTTATCATTGATGTAGAAATTGCCTGCAGCATGACGTAAAACATTGGTTGCCAATTCAATAGAAGCTCTATCTTGAGAAATAATTGAACCTGTTAATGCATACTTAGAAGTACTATCCAATACTTTTAAGGTTTTCTCGAACTGTCCAGCTGGGTAGGTGTAAATGGTTAAAACTGGCCCAAAAATCTCTTCACACATCGTGAGTGATTTTGCGTTCTTAGTATCAATTACAGTAGGCTCCACAAACCAACCATTCGATTTATTTAAATTGCCTCCAACCAAGATTTTAGCTTGTTTGTCTTTCTTGACTGCTGCAATGTATTTTGAGATATTATTAAATGACTTTTCATCAATCACTGCATTCACAAAATTGCTAAAATCTTCTACCGTACCCATTTTCATGGTTTGAACTGTTTTAACCAATTTCGCTTTGACTGCAGCTGCAATATTACTAGGTAAATAAGCTCTTGATGCAGCAGAACATTTTTGACCTTGGTATTCAAATGCACCTCTTGCAAGTGCTGTCACCACAGTATCTACATCGGCACTTGGATGTACCATCACAAAATCCTTTCCACCTGTTTCACCTACAATTCTTGGATAAGATTTATAGTTTGGAATGTTCTCTCCAATCTGCTTCCACATATGGTTAAATACCCCAGTTGATCCTGTAAAGTGCACGCCTGCAAAGTCTGGGTGTTTAAAACAAACCTCACCCACAGTTGGGCCACTTGTATAAACAATATTGATTACCCCATCTGGTAATCCTGCTTCTTTCAAAATACGCATGAACAATTGTGCAGAATAGATCTGTGTATTGGCAGGTTTCCATACCACTACATTTCCACACATGGCTGCAGAAGCTGGCAAATTACCGCCAATCGCAGTAAAATTAAAGGGTGTGATAGCCAATACAAATCCTTCTAGACCTCTCCATTCCATTCTATTGTGTATTCCAGGAGAAGAGATGGGTTGTTGTTGATAGATTTGACTTAAAAAATGCACATTGAATCTTAAGAAATCAATTAATTCACATACAGCATCAATTTCAGCTTGATAGGCATTTTTACTTTGCCCTAACATCGTTGATGCATTCATCTCGAACCTATATTTTGTAGCCAATAATTCTGCCGCTTTTAAAAAGATATGTGCTCTAGATTCCCAGGTCATATTCGACCAATTTTCACGCACTTTCAAAGCAGATTCAATGGCTTTTTCTACATGCACTTTAGTTCCAATATGAAATTGTCCAAGTAAATGCTTGGTTTCATGGGGTGGATGAATCGACATTGTTTTACCTGTTCTCACTGCTTTTCCATTGATGTACATCGGTATGTCCAATGTCTTTTTCTTTAGAGTAGCCAATGCTGCTTTTAAAGCTTTTTTTTCTGGAGAACCTGGCGCATAATTTAAAACAGGCTCGTTTGCTGGTAAGGGATAATTAAAATAACCTAGTTGCATAGTGTAATGATTAGATTACAAAAATAAGCAATAAATTAACATGCGTTAGGAACTTATCTGTTTTGATTTTGACTTTAACGTATTTTTGTTCCTAAAACCTCCTTTATGCAATTTGTCTTAGTTGACCTGCCTGATCGTGTCCATTTTTACCCTTTTAGCTTAACTAGAAGTTTGACTGAAATTAGGGTGGGGATATACAGCATAAAAGAACGATGGGATGCCTTATTGTCTAGCGCATCTCAAGTGTTTACAAGTCCCTATTTACAAGGTTTATACGAAGCACCCTTTTTGGACAATACGGATGCAGTTTTATATATCAATGCCACTTGCATACCGAATGAAACAATCAAAAAGGCGATCTTGAATTTGAAAGAAGGAGAAAGCTTATTGGATGAAGATGGTAAATGGATTGCTTCACATACAAAAGAAAGGGCGATTGGTCATATCTTATTAGGAGACCCCAACTCAAAAAAGACCGTACCTGCCAATTTCATAAAAAACGCAATGCATTTATTACAATTAAATGCATCCATGATTCAATCCGATTTTAATCAAGTTAAAGCGCATCATACTTCAATCATTGTAGATCATTCCAATCGTTTAATTTGTCCAGAAAATATTTTTATTGAAGAAGGAGCGGTTTTATCAGGTGTGAGTTTAAATGCAACGGAAGGCCCAATTTATATTGGTAAAAACGCATTGTTAATGGAAGGTGCAGCCATCAGAGGCCCCTTTGTATTAGGAGAAAAATCGGTGGTTAAAATGAATGCAAGTATTTATGGAGCAACTTCAGTTGGGCCATATTGCACCATTGGAGGTGAAATCAAAAATAGTATCCTCATGGGCTATTCCAATAAGGCACACGAAGGTTATCTTGGTGATAGTATCATTGGACAATGGTGTAATGTTGGCGCAGGTACCAGTAATAGTAATGTAAAAAATACAGCAGGCCCAATTCAGATTTGGAATCAACATCTAAAATCATGGGATACGATAGGAAATAAAATGGGTATGTTGGTGGGAGATTATGCCAGATTTGCAATTCAATCGAGCATCAACACTGGTTCTTATATTGGGGTATCCTCCAATATTTATGGGAATGGACTACTTCCTAAAATGATCCCAAATTTCAGTTGGGGCGTTATAAAAGGATATGTGTTGGAGAAAGCAATTGAAGACATCCAAAATTGGAAAAAAATGAAAGGATTTCAAATCACCGCTGCCGAAAAGGAGGTCTTATCGGCCTTGTTTCATATGGAATAGCGCTAATTTTTTGTTACCTTTGAGCCTTCAAATTGATTTATATGAGAAAACAAATAGCTGCAGCAAACTGGAAGATGAATTTAAGCCATCAAGAAGCTGACAGTTTATTAGATCAATTATTAGCATCTCAACATCATTTATCCTCCAATCAAGCAGTCATTTTTGCTGTACCAGCTATTTATATTCCTTTAGCAGTTCAGAAATTAAATGGCAAATCAAATATTTTTGTAGCAGCTCAAAATTGTCATCAAAAAGCAAATGGTGCTTATACAGGAGAAATTGCAGCATCGATGTATGCTTCTGTTAGTGTGCATCATATCATTCTTGGACATTCCGAAAGACGTGAATTTTTTGCTGAATCAGATAGTTTATTAGCAGAGAAAACAGAAGCCGTATTAGCCATTGGAAGTACCCCAATTTTTTGTTGTGGAGAACCATTATCAATTAGAGAAGCGGGAACTCAAAATAGTTTTGTTGAAGCACAGTTAAAAAATGCTTTGTTTCAATTATCAGCAGAACAAATTATAAAAGTGGTGATTGCGTACGAACCAATTTGGGCTATCGGAACTGGCAAAACTGCAACAAGTGAACAAGCACAAGAAATTCATGCCTATATCAGGTCTGTATTTGCTGCAAAGTATGGTCAAAACATTGCGGATCAGATTTCAATATTATATGGAGGTAGTGTAAAAGCTGCCAATGCAAAAGAAATTTTTTCTCAACCAGATGTGGATGGCGGATTGGTTGGTGGAGCTTCATTAATTGCAACTGAATTTGCAGCCATCATCAACGCACTTAAATCGTAAAACAGCACCCTAATTATTACATGAAGTATATAAGAAATTTTTGTATCATCGCCCATATTGATCACGGTAAAAGTACCTTGGCAGATCGCTTATTAGAACATACCAAGACCATTACAGAACGTGAGATGATGAATCAGGTGTTGGATGATATGGATTTAGAGCGAGAGAAAGGTATTACCATTAAGAGTCACGCAATTCAAATCAATTATGTCTATAAAGACGA
>JBILAW010000010.1:0-21066 GCA_044354025.1 Sediminibacterium sp. | reverse complement strand
CTGAAACCTTACAAAAATGGGAAAGTTTCTTAAAATCGGGTTCTTTTTTCTTTTAGGTATCGCTTTGATATGGTGGAGTTTACATCAAATTCCGGCCGAAGAATGGACTAAATTCACCCTTGCCCTAAAGCAATCAAAACTTTGGATCGTATTCCCTGTCTTTATAATACTTGGTCTTTCTCATTTTTTACGCGCATTAAGATGGCGCTTGATTATGGAACCCTTGGGCTATCGACCAAGTATTGCAAATACTTATCTTGCAGTGCTGATAGGTTATTTAGCCAACCTAGCTATCCCCCGACTTGGAGAGGTACTTAAATGTACTTTACTAGCTAAGTATGAGCATGTGCCTGCCGAGAAAATTGTGGGTACCATTGTCGCAGAAAGGGCATTTGATGTGATTAGCTTAGGTATTGTTTTTTTATTGGCACTTGGTTTACAATTCAATGTCATTGAAGCTGGATGGAATCAACTAAAAAATCAAACGACAGCCTCCGTGATGGATTCGAATGAGGGCGACTGGAAAATGTATCTCCTTCTTGGCATCGGCATTGTACTGATAGCACTATTTTTTATACTCAGAAAACGCATCCCTACCATCCTTGCTTCCATAAAAAAAATTATCAGTGGCATTTGGGAAGGTGTCATGAGTGCTACTAAATTAAAACAACACAATTTATTTTTCCTATACTCATTTGGTATTTGGTTTTTGTATTTACTAGCAACTTATGTAGGACTATATGCCACAGCTGGAACAGAAAGTAGTTTTGCCACCGCAATTAGTTGCCTAGCCTATGCAAGTATAGGTATGATCCTTACCCCAGGTGGTATTGGTGCCTATGCTTATTTTATGGCAAAAGTGTTAGAACTCAATGGGGTTGATTATACATTGGGCCTTGCCAATGGTACTTTACAGTGGTTTTCACAATTCTTAATTGTGATTGTATTGGGCGGAATTAGTTTAATTATATTACCTATTATCAATAAACAAGCTAAATAAGATGCGCGCAGTTGAACAAATTGAAAAAAAAATCATGTCTCTAGCACAAGCGAAAGTTTTTATGCAAGCTTGTAAAACTATAGGAAAGACCGTTGCTTTTACCAATGGCTGTTTTGACATTTTACACCCTGGTCATTTATTTTCATTGGCTCAATCAGCCAAAGAAGCAGATTATTTATTGGTTGGATTAAATAGTGACGCTAGTGTTAAAAAGCTAAAAGGCCCCGAGCGTCCAATCCATTCTGAATCAAGCAGGGCTTCTATATTAGCCAATTTGGTATTGGTAGATGTGGTGGTAATTTTTGAAGAAGACACGCCACTTCAATTGATTCAAGCCCTCCTACCTGATGTGCTAGTAAAAGGTGGCGACTATACCATTGAAACCATCGTGGGTGCAAAAGAAGTGATTGCGAATGGAGGAAAAGTAATTATCAACCCAATTGTGGAAGGATTTTCCACGACAAATATTATTGAAAAAATAAAAAAATAAATATGCAATTTCTACAACAATTACAAATTCAGAAAGAAAACGAAGGCAGTTCTACTGGTGCGAAATGGATTAAAAGTAAGGGCGAATTGATCTTGTCTTTTTCTCCAGTAGACAATACAATGATTGGCGCTGTGACCACCACAGATAAAGCTGCATATGATCAAGTAATTGCAACTGCACAAAATGCATTTGTGGAATGGCGTAATTGGCCAGCACCTAAAAGAGGTGAAGTGGTTAGACAATTAGGCGAAGCTTTAAGAAAAGACAAAGCAGCACTTGGTCAATTGGTGAGCTATGAAATGGGAAAGAGTTTGCAAGAGGGATTAGGCGAAGTGCAAGAGATGATTGATATCTGCGATTTTGCAGTGGGCTTATCAAGACAATTGTATGGATTAACTATGCACAGCGAAAGACCTTCTCATAGAATGTATGAACAATGGCATCCAATGGGTATTGTTGGCATTATTTCTGCTTTTAACTTTCCTGTAGCTGTATGGAGCTGGAATGCTGCATTGGCATGGGTTTGTGGCAATGTAACTGTTTGGAAGCCTAGCGAGAAAACACCATTGTGTGGCAATGCGATTCAAAAAATTGTAGAAAAAGTATTTGCAGATAATGATGTTCCAGAAGGTGTCAATAATTTAATTCAAGGAGGACGTGAAGTGGGAGAATGGATGACTAAGGATACCAATATTCCATTGATTTCTGCAACAGGTTCTACGCGCATGGGCAAGGAATTGAATAAAGAAGTAGCAGGCCGTTTAGGCAAAACAATTTTAGAATTAGGTGGTAACAATGCCATCATCATTACAGAACATGCCGATTTAGATATGTCCTTAATTGGTGCTGTGTTTGGAGCGGTAGGTACTGCAGGACAAAGATGTACAAGTACTAGAAGATTGATTATTCATGAAAAAATATATGACCAATTTGTAGCTAAATTAGTCAAAGCCTACCGACAAATTAAAATCGGAAATCCATTAGATAGCAATAATCATATGGGGCCATTGATTGATAAAGCCGCGGTGGAAATGTATTTGAATTCAATTGAAGCATGTAAAAAAGAAGGAGGTCATTTTATAGTAGAAGGTGGCGTACTGGAAGGTGATCAATATGCAAGTGGTTGTTATGTAAAACCTTGTATTGCAGAAGCGAAACCTCAATTTCAAATTGTACAACATGAAACATTTGCTCCCATCTTATACCTTTTAAAATACAAGACCATCGAAGAAGCCATTGCCATTCAAAACGGGGTGCCACAAGGATTGTCTTCTGCTATAATGACTTTAAATATGAGAGAATCAGAATTGTTTCTTTCTGCAAAAGGAAGTGATTGTGGTATAGCCAATGTCAATATCGGAACAAGTGGTGCTGAAATTGGCGGCGCATTTGGTGGTGAGAAAGAAACTGGAGGAGGAAGAGAAAGTGGATCTGATGCATGGAAAGCCTATATGCGTAGACAAACCAATACGATTAACTGGAGCACACAATTACCACTTGCACAAGGCATCAAATTTGATTTTTAATCGATACTATGTATAAATTTATCCTAACATTATTTTTGTATTCCTATTCCCTATTCGCATGGGGACAGGATGCAAGATTTTGGCATTGGAAAGACCTTGAAAAAGATGGTGTACATGGCGTGAGTCTTTTCAAAGCACAGCAGCTTTTAACGGACTTAAAGTTAAAGCCAATGCCCATCATCATTGCTATTTTAGATGGCGGGATTGATACAGCACATCTGCAAATCAAACCGCTGCTCTGGAACAATCCTAAAGAAATACCAGGCAATGCTTTGGATGATGATCAAAACGGATATATAGATGATGTACATGGATGGAATTTTTTAGGCAATGCTGCTGGTCAAAATATCAACAAAGCATCTGATGAAAAATCAAGAATCTACCATCGCTATAAAAATGAATTCAAGCAAGACAAGATAGATAGTGTCAGCTGGGATGCAAAAAAGAAACAAGATTTTTACAGTTGGCAGCAAGCCGCTGCAGAAATTGTTTTTTCAGAAGATGATGCAGCCAATTTATCTTTTATTAAAATGGCAAGGAATGCAGTGGTTAAGATGGGCCTTATTTTAATCCGAGAAATAGTGGATACTAATTTTACAACAGAACAATTAGAAGCATATCAACCCATTGGGAAATTAACAGCAGATACAAAAATCTCCTACCTTAGAACGATGCAGGCTTTAGGCATTGACCGAATGAGTGGACATTATTCAATTGTAGAGGATCTAAATGATTACATCGCAGGCAAAGACCAATCTGCCGTATCTATAGACACGCCCCCAGAAGATCTAAGAAAAAAGATTACCCAAGACCAATACGAAAATTTCAATGATCAATACTACGGTAACAACAATATCACTGGGCCAAATGCAAAGCATGGAACCCATGTAGCAGGATTAGCTGCTGGTATTGTAGATACTAATTTTACCAAATCTAACTTTAGCAATCCCATTCAAATTATGGGGGTGCGCGTGGTTCCAGATGGGGATGAGTATGATAAGGATGTCGCTTTAGGCATTCGATATGCTGTGAACAATGGCGCCAAAGTTATCAATATGAGTTTTGGCAAATCCTTCTCACCAGAACAAGCATGGGTAGATAGTGCCATTCGTTACGCTGCATCAAAAGATGTGTTGATCATTCATTCTGCAGGCAATGAATCTTATGACTTAAATAACAAATCAGTCTACCCTAGCCCTTACTCAAATGTTTTTAAGGACAAAGCGAGTAATATGATTACTGTTGGTGCAAGTAGTGACCCAGTGATTGCAGAAAGTATCTTAACAGACTTTAGTAATTACGGGAATAAAATAGTGGATGTATTGAGCCCAGGAAATAAAATATTTTCAAGCTTACCTAATCAAGCATTTGGTTTTTTAAACGGTACAAGTATGTCTGCACCTATCTTAAGTCATATTGCAGCATTGGTTCGTGCTTATTTTCCTAAACTTAGTGCGACTGAAGTTAAAGCAATACTTTTGCAAAGTAATTGGAAACCAAATGACTCCAATGCCTTGTTCCCTATTCCACAAACAGACCAATCAATAAAATTGACTGATATAAGTGCAGAAGGTGGTATCATCAATGCTGCACTATCAATTCAAAATGCAATCCTGTTTCAAAGAAAGAAATAAATAAAAAAAATAATTAATAACCCCAATACATGTCTAGACCAAGCACCACAGAGTACGCATCATTTTTTCAAACCTATATTAATTACACAAGTGGGAAGGACTATGAGATTCTAGTAAAACAATACCATGACAGACTTGTAGATTCATGGAACGCTATACCACTTGAAAAAATCAAGTACACATATGGCCCAGAAAAATGGACTATACAGCAAATGTTTCAACATGTAATAGATACAGAAAGAATCTTTGCATATCGTGCCCTAGCGATTGCAAGACAGGATAAAACAGCATTACCAGGGTTTGACGAAAATAACTACGCGGCCAATGGAGATGCAAGTCATCGTAACTGGAAGGATATGTTAATTGAATGGAGAACTGTAAGACAAGCAACTAATTTATTATTTGCTTCATTTACACCTGACCAAATGAAAACAAAAGGTAATTGTAACGGACATGATGTGACTGTGAATGCATTAGGGTTCATCCTCTTTGGTCATGCCCTACATCATTTGCATATATTGAAAGAGCGTTATGATATCTAATAATTGAATTTAAGTCACACATAGTGTGACTTAAATTCAATTATCATACTACTTAGTCGCGTAGATGTGCACTGCTAATTGAACTTGCGTATCAATCGCACCAATACCGTAATTGATTCCAAATAATGTTCTGTCAATTGGGAAAAATGCTTCTGCAAAGAAACCTTTCTCGTCTGCACTTCTGATGATTGCTTCAAAACTGATTTCTTTAGCAATGCCTTTGATGGTTACTGATCCCGTTAAAGTTGCTTTATCAGCAGTGGTATACTTTACTGCACTAATATTAAAAGTAGCTTCACCAAACTTAGCAACATCAAAAAAGTCAGCAGAAGATAAATGCCCAGCTAATTTGTCACCCGCTGCATCTGTTACTTTCATAGCTGCCACATCTATCACAAAAGATCCACCAACTAATTTACCACCGTCAATTTTAACTGTACCAGACTTCACTGGGATAACGCCAGTATGGAAATCACTCTTTTTAGAACCTGTGAAATCTACTCTACTCTTTTGGGCTGTCACTGTGAAAGTTTCAGCTTGTTTAGTACTAATTGGGTTGTTGAAAGAGAACAATACCACTGTGGCGATTGCGAAAGCCGAAGAAAGAATGATTTTTTTCATATTTGTTGTTTTTTAAATTTATAATTTGACCTTAAAAGGGATAACAAATTAGGAATCTTTTGGTTTAGTTGATGATTAAATTAAGAACAATTTTTTTAATTTTTGATCTAAAATAGATTGCAAAGATACTAATCGATGTTTAAACAACAAAATATATATTTGAATCTATTTTAAGACCTATTTTCCCCTGATAATCTGCTTTTTATCTATTATCTTTGCCAAAATTCCTCACTATGAACCTGCATGAATATCAAGCAAAAGAATTACTTAAAAAGTACAATGTTCCTGTTCAAGAAGGCGTAGCCGTTGATAATGTAAAAGACGCAGTTGCTGCCTACCAAAAAATTGCAACAGAAACCAATAACAAATTTGCTGTTGTGAAAGCTCAAATTCACGCAGGTGGTCGTGGTAAAGGTAAAATCAATGGATCAGAACAAAGAGGTGTAGCTGTTGGTAAATCAGCAGAAGACATCGAAAACTTTGCAAAAAATATTCTTGGTGGTACATTGGTGACCATTCAAACTGGCCCAGCCGGTAAATTAGTTAGCAAAATTTTAGTTGCTCAAGACGTTTATTATGAAGGTCCTCAGCCAACTAAAGAATTATACTTGTCTATCCTATTAGATCGTGCTAAAGGCATGAATGTAGTGATGTATAGCACAGAAGGTGGTATGGATATCGAAGAAGTAGCTCATAATACACCAGAAAAAATTTATAAAGAATGGGTTCACCCAGGTGGCGGTTTACAAGGTTTCCAAGCAAGAAAAATCGCTTTCAACTTAGGTTTAAGTGGTGATGCATTTAAAAGCTGCGTAAAATTTGTAACTAATTTATACAATGCATACGTTGGTCTAGACTGTGGTATGTTAGAAATCAATCCTCTTTTCAAAACTGCTGATGACAAAATCATTGCAGTAGATTGTAAAATGAATATTGACGATAGCGCTTTAATGCGTCATCCAGATTTATTCGCAATGAGAGATGTATCAGAAGAAGATCCTACAGAAGTAGAAGCAGGTGAATTCAATTTGAACTTCGTTAAATTAGACGGTAACGTGGGTTGTATGGTGAACGGAGCTGGTTTGGCTATGGCCACGATGGATATGATTAAGTTAAGTGGTGGCGAGCCGGCTAACTTCTTAGACGTAGGTGGTTCTGCCAATGCGCAAACCGTTGAAGCTGGATTTAGAATTATCATGAAAGATCCTAATGTAAAAGCTATTTTGATCAATATATTCGGTGGTATCGTTCGTTGTGATCGTGTTGCTGCTGGGGTGATTGAAGCATTCAACAAGTTAGGCAATATCGATATTCCAATCATTGTACGCTTACAAGGTACAAATGCGGTTGAAGCAAAAAAATTAATAGATGAAAGTGGATTGAAAGTTCAATCTGCTATCTTATTGAGTGAAGCGGCAGATTTGGTGAAGCAAGCTGTAGCGTAGTTTTTATAAGCATTTTTTTGAAAAAATAAAACGCTTGTAAAAACGCTCTAATAATTTTTAAAACCTAACGATTTCGTTGGGTTTTTTTATTGTACTACCCTTACCTCCGTTAATCCACTGAAAGAATAGACATGACCCGTGGACAATTCTACACATTCAATGCGTATGCGGCGTTTTTTAATTTTTTTAAAACGCTTCCCCTTTTCTGTTTCAAATAAAGCGCCATCTGGCAAATGTGCAACAAATGCCATCCCCTCTTTTTTAGCTTTATCATAACGCCTCAGAACTAGCAATAATGCGGTTTCCCCATTGGCTGTTGCAGCAGGGTTGAGCACTGTTTTTTTAAGCGACTTTTTAATATCTATGGGAAATAAATCTCGTTGGATAAAGTCTGCTAGTAATACGCCATATAAGTATTTCCACTCTTTACCATGCGCATCGACCCTGTTTTTATATTGTTCGTAACAAAGTAAATGACCCAATTCATGCAAGAGCGTGATTAAAAATTCATACTGATTTAAATTACCATTGACAGAAATCTTATGGTTGGCACCCATGAGCGGATGTCGATAATCACCCAATACAGATTTTCTTGCTTTAGTGACTGTTAAGTGCACTTTATATTGATGAATCAAGGCCAACACAGGCTCAAAAGCACCCTCTGGTAAATAAGCTTTTAGCGCGTGAAGTGGATGTTCAACTTTTGACAATTGATTTAATTTAAGCGTCTTTTTTTATTCTAGTCCACCCTATTTCAATCCATGTATACAATAGATACAAAGCCATTGCAATGATTAAATTATAGTTGCCAATAGGTGCTTTTTTTTGAATAGCATACCATAATGCTGCACCACCAAAAATAATAAACTTAAGCATGGCCCCAGTCATCACAGATCGAACCATCACATTGGGTTTGCTCAGGTCTACTTGACTAATTCTTTTGAAATTAAAAAACGTTATCAAAAATAAAATACCATTGACTACTAGGATAAAATTGCTATTGATTGTAATCAAAGTAAACATGTTTTGTTGTAATAATGTCAGCGTAAAAACAGCAAAAAACAAGGCAAATACCGGAAGAAACTTTTTTTGAAAATAGATATTCATTTACTTTTTTGATTTAAGTTGGGTATCTCTAACGATTTTGAACAATGAAAATACAATAAATAATGAAGGAAGAACCCACAAAAAAAGGGGGGCTGCCCTTTCCATTTTTTGATCCATATATTTTCCTAAAAAAATCAAAACAGTTAATACAATAGCCCATTGGCTAGCAAGACCAGCGAACTTACCCCATTGAATTTGATTGGTTTTATTATTCATCTTCACACAATTAGTCTAAAGAGGGCAAACTCTCAGGAAGTGTAAGCGGTATGGTATCCAATTGTTGTGGATTCCCTTCTGATAAAACTTTTTTGATACCTTCTATATACTGCTCTTTAAAATGTACCGCTTGTTCTAAAGAATCGGTTCGGATTTTAAGTAATTCTAATGCTGATCGGCTTTCCTTAGTCCCGTAACCAGGAATATAATATCTTAAGGGTGTAAATGCAATTAAAGCAATTGTTAATCCGACTAAAAACATAAAAGCAATACTGATTCCCAAATACACTGATTTTCTGGATAATCTAAACGCAATGACCTCGTCATAGGTGTCGTCATTGGTCACAACCAATCGATACGTACTGCTACGTCTTTTAAAAGTATTGTTAATATCTAAGTTTGCCATAATCTTTAATCTCTATAAAGGTACAACCTTTGCTTTATTTAAACAGAATATGCCGTATTTTTAAGGTGTTTTTAACCCTATGCAACAAGATCATACATATCCTCAGTTTAAACGCTTCATTTGCTTGTTTGCAATGGCTATCCTATTCCTTATTGGCAGTCCAATCTATGCACAGGATACGACAAAATCAATCCTAGATATCAATAATTCAAAAATTGTAAAAAAAGCGAATCAATTATTAGATAGCGGTCAAAAAAAGATCAATAATTTTATTAATAAAAAAATTGAAAGAGTTAGAGATAGCTTGAATAAAAAAACAAGTAAATTTTTAGAAAAAACTGGCATCAATGAAATAGACAAGCCACTTCCCTATGAGCGCTTATTGGATAAGAAATATACTCTTGGTCGTCGCGCTTACCAAAATACCGTATCGCAGTTTAATTATTTATTCAATGCAGACATTACATTAGAGGAAATTATTCAAAAAGCAAGAGCTATACATGAAGATGATTACACTGATTTACTCCCTTTTTATGATTATGATTTAAGCATAACAGCAAAAGAATCCATTGATTCAATCATATATAGGTGTAATGCCAATATAGTATTACATGATTTAAGAAGTAATTATGTAGATGATGCTTATTTGTTATTGGCAAAGTCTTATCTATTTCATAAAAATTTTGACACTGCTGGAAGTATTTTACAATTCATCAACTACTCATTTTATGACAAGGAAGATGGTGCAGATCAACCCATTGGTAGTAATTTAAATAAATCGGGCAAATTCAGTATTGCCACAGCAGAAAACAATCGAGTTTGGGAAAATAAGAATATCAGAAATGAAAGTATGATCTGGCAAGCGAGAAATTATTTTGAAGCTGGCGAAATCATTGAAGGAATTAGTTTATTGCAATTATTGAAAACAGATCAAGGCTTTCCAAAACGTTTACACCCATTTTTATACGAACAATTGGCTTATGGCTATTACTTATCTGGCATCAATGATAGTGCAGCGACTTATCTAATCAAAGGTTTAGACAATGCGCAAGATTTACTTACTAAAGCAAGATGGTCTTTTTTAATTGCACAATTGTATGAAAAGGAACAAAAAACCAACCTAGCCTATATATGGTATAAAAAAGCTGGCGCAATTGTGTCCAATCCTGTCATTGCAGTTTATGCCAATATATATATGGCAAGTATTGAAGCGAATCGTGGAGAAAAATCATGGGAAAATTTAGCCAACGCATTGGAGCGTATGTTAAAGAAAGACAAATACAGTGCCTTTGCAGATATTGTGTATTATGAAATGGCCCAACTAGCGCTTCGCAATCAAGCAAATTCAAAGGCAAATCAATGGCTGATTGCCTCTATTCAAAAGAATGAAAAAAATAATAAACTAAAACAAAAAGCGCTCGTTCAATTAGGTGATTTAAATTATAAAATAGATCGTTTTTCAGTTGCTAAGATTGCATATGACGATATAAAGGAGCTGCTAAAAACCTTTCCTAACTATGATCAGATTAATTTACGAAAAAAATGGATTGACAAAATAGCCAACTTAGACGAACTAATAGCTAATGAGGATAGTTTGCAAATGATTTATGCTACCCCAAAAAAAGATCAAGTACAAATGGCAAAACAATGGCAAAAAAGAGCCATTTTAATCAAGTCCCAAGAAAAGGATTTATTGATAGACCCAAATAAACGAGCAGCAGCATCCGAAAATGTGAATTTAAATAATCGAAATAACAATACTAATTATAATTCAGGCTACTCATTTGGCAATGCCTTTCCAAATACGACAACAAAACAAGCAATACAATCCGACTTCTACTTTGATAATCCTCAAAATGTAAGCATGGGTATTGAAAACTACATTAAAAAATGGGGTAATAGACCAAATGTTGACAATTGGCGTAGAAAAGCCAATATCCAATTAATAAAAACAAATTCATCAAATATAGATAGTATTCAAAATAACTTACCCTTGAATACAAATCTGGTTGCACAGAGAGATAGTACGGATACGCTTAGTCTTAAATTGATTGAAACAGATTTAGAATTAGCACAATCAAAAACTAGTTGGAATAAAAATAGTTTAGCTATTGCAAAAATGTTTTTATACGAACTGGGTGATTTTGAAAAAGCATTACCAAGATATCAAGCTGTGATTCTAAATAATATTGAACCCAATGCCACAGAAAGTGCTTTACTCGATTTGGCAAGTCATTACTTGCATATAGGGCAATCAACTATTTCTGATAGCTTGATACAAATCATTACAAGGCAATTTCCTGAGGGTATTTATATCCAAAAAAAGAAAGCAAAAGAAAATCTTGACCGTATTGATAAAAATAGTTCAGAGGCTTATAAAACAGCTTATTTTTTAGCACAGATTGGAGACTGGGATCAATTTAGTGCACAGATGGAGACTGCACAAGCACAATTCAAGGGTACAAAATGGAATACCCCTTATCAGTTTTTAAAAGTAAAAATGAATGCCCAGCAAGGTAAGGACAGCATAGCCATCGTATTTTTAAATGAGCTCATCACGCAAAATAAAAGTGAATCTATTAAAGCAAGGGCTAAAAATATTATTACAGAGATCAATAATAGAAAAACAACCGAAGCCTATCTTGTAGCCTTAAAAATAGATAAAACAAAAAAAATAGTCAATGCCAACGAAGAGGCACTTGAACAAACTAAAAGCCCTGCGATAACATCAAAGAAGGATAGCAATATTGCTGGTATGACTAACTTAATTGATAAGGCATCTATCAATAATAATAAAGACAGTGCTCTAGCTTTAGCAAATCAAATTGTTTTCACCAATGATAGTGTAGAACAACATTATATTGCTTTACAAACGATGAATGTTTCTGCTGTATTTGTGAAAGAAATTCAAAATGCATTAAAAGATGTCAATACTGAAGATTTCAGAAAACTAAACCTGGCAGTTACTTTCGTTCAGTTTACAGATCAAAGTCATATCGTTTGGATTGGACCTTTTTCAAATGCATCTGAAGGTCTAGCATACATCAATAAAGTGAAGCCAAGATTAAGTACAGAAATTATTTCGTTCATTCCTAAAAAACAATACGATCTAATATTGATTGGTAAATCAAATATCATTCTAATTAACAATCAAGAGCAATTGGATCAATATAAGCGCGATAAGTCAAATTATTATTTTAAACCTTAAATGGTAAAAAGTGAACCCAGAAAATAAAACAACAACAACTAAAGAAATTAAAAAAGGACCTAAAAATTGGGTAAGGCTATTTTGGAAATATTACCTCATTGCTGCAGGTATCTTTTTACTATTTATCCTAATGCTCAATTTTGGATGGATTGGGGATATGCCCGATCTAGATGATATTGAAAACCCAACAGCCTCTTTGGCAAGTCAAGTATATGCGCAAGATGGCACGCCTATGGGGAAGTTTTATTTAGAAGATAGAATTAGTGTTAAGTACAGAGATATCAGCCCCTACTTATTGCAAGCACTGGTGGCGACAGAAGATAAAAGATTTTATGACCATTACGGTATTGACGGAGAAGGCTTAATGAGAGCGGTCGCTTTTCTGGGTAGCCAAGGTGGTGCTTCTACCATCACTATGCAGACAGCAAAAAACTTATTTACGGATAACTGGGGCACTAAAAACAAACTCTTGAGAGTCATTCAAAAGATAAAAGAGAGTATCATTGCTATTAAATTAGAACGCAATTTCACTAAGCAAGAAATCATCACTCTATATTTAAACACAGTGCCTTTTAGTGAAAATTTATTTGGTGTAAGCAATGCTTCTAGATCCTTTTTTCAAAAAGAACCAGATCGTTTAACAATCGAGGAAGCTGCTTTATTAATTGGAATGATCAATGCCCCTACTAAATACAACCCAAACAGGAATCCTAAATTAGCCATTGAAAGAAGAAACTTGGTATTGAACAGAATGGCTGGTCAAAAATACATCACCGATGATCAAGCAACACAATTAAAAGCATTGCCATTGGTCACTAATTTTAAGAAGCTAGACGAAAACAATGGATTAGGCCCCTACTTTAGAAGTTACTTGGGAGAGTATATGAAAAAATGGTCTAAGGAACATAAGAAAAATAATGGTGATGCTTATAACTTATACAGAGATGGTTTAAAAATTTACACCACCATTAATCCGCGCATGCAATTGTATGCGGAGGAAGCAGTTGCTAGGCATATGGCCTATTTACAAAAAGAGTTTAATAAACAATCCAATATCAAAACAGGAGCTGTTTGGAAAGACTTTAATAATCAATTAGAATTAGCCGTTAAACAAACCGATCGTTGGAGGAATTTAAAACGTGAGGAGATGGAGGAGACTGACATTAGAAAAACATTTGATGAAGTTTTACCAATGCGTGTTTTTGCATGGAATAAAAATAGATTCATCGACACCATCATGACGCCAATGGACTCATTAAAGTACCATAAGCAAATGCTACAAACAGGTTTCTTAGCGGTAGATCCTTTCACTGGGGAAGTCAAAGCATGGGTGGGTGGTATTGATTTTAAGACATTCAAATATGACCATGTCAATATCAATACAAGAAGACAAGTGGGTTCTACTATGAAGCCTTTATTGTATTCTCTAGCCATTGAAAAATCTGGCTTTACTCCATTTAGTATTGTACAAGATCAACAACAAAATTTTGAAGGTTATGGCATGGTGCCCAATACAGCCAAAACTTGTACAGGACAAGCCATGCCAATGGCGCAAGCACTCGCAGAATCTAGAAACTGTGCTACTGCGTATATCATGAAACAAATTAATGGAGATGGAAACGAAGCAGCAAAAGAACTGGTAGCCTATTTAAAAAAATCTAATATTCAAGCAGAAATTCCAGCCTATCCTTCTATTGCTTTAGGGGCTTGTGAAATATCCTTATTTGAAATGGTGCAAGCCTATACAATGTTCCCAGGCGGAGGTTACAATGCTCAACCATTTTTTATCAATCGTATCGAAGACAAAAATGGCAATGTATTAGAAAGTTTCTCCCCTCAAAGAAGAAAAGTCATTAGTGAATTAACTGCCTACTCTGTTGTAAGTATGATGGAGGGTGTGATTTCAAAAGGTACTGGTAGAAGTATGTATTCTTATGATATTGGAACGCAAGCAGTTGCAGGTAAAACTGGAACAACCAATGACAATAGTGATTTATGGTTTATGGGGTACACGCCACAAATACTTGCAGGTGCATGGGTAGGTGCAGATGATCGCTACATTCGTTTTACAGATAATTATTTTGGACAAGGTGCGCATGGCTCCTTACCAATTTGGGCCTATTTTATGAATAAGGTTGCAAATGATCCAGCATGTAATTTAGATAGAAACGCAAGTTTTGTGAAGCCTGATAATTTAAGTACCGACTTTAATGTCAATTTTGTTGGCAAGGATTCAAGTATTGATTTAACCCTTCCAGATGAGGATGCAGAAGGTATTCAAGCAGAATCTGATTATAGCTTACTATCCAATAATGAACCAACTGTTGTAACACCTGTTGCAAGTAATCCACCAGTCAATAAATCTACTTTACCTAAAAAGCCAACAATAGAACCTAAGCAAGCCACTACACCTGCTACAAAGCCAAAAGCAGTCATGCCAAAGAAACAACAATAATTATTTTTGTTTTAATGCATATTGTAAAGTAAAATGATGGTAACTATTTTTTTGAAAAAAACCTGTACCATATTGAAATTGAATTCTTTTATAGGGGAATCCAAAACCAGCACTCAATCCATTTAAACTATTGGGAAGATTGGGAAGATTTAATTCGAATCTTCTTGCGAAGTGATATCCCAGATCTAATTCAAAACCTTGTCCAATAAATAATTGCGATCCCAATATAAGGTGGTTGAATAGATTTTGAAGTGAACCAGGTTTTTTATAACCCTCTGCATTGTAAAAATCGATATCATAATAGTTGTCTTTCCAAACAGATAATCTTTCTGCTGTCACTGAAAATTGCAAGGGTGCATTCGCTAATTTTTTGGACCACCCCAATATTAAATTCAAAGGCAATTCTTCCTTCACTTGAAAATATTTAAATTGCGTCCCTACATTTTGCAATAAAATACTCCATTGTGACAAACTATTAGGCGAAAGGTATCTTACACCCACATCCATTGCAATGCCATTGGATCTAAATTGGCCATAATTAGATTGTATAAATTTAATTTGTGTGCCAAAATGAAAATTTTCCAGATAGGTTTTTGCAATACCCACCTGAATCGCATATTCATTGGGATTGATACTCCCATATTCATTTCCTAAGATATCTGTTTGTGCAATACTTCCATAGTCCATATAGTGTACGCCCCATCCTATCACCCAATCGGATTTTAATTTATTTGCCCCATTTACATCATACTGCTGTATACCCGCAAAATAGGGCTTCACACTTACTTGTAATTCACCATCTAACTTAGTTGATAATAAAGCGGGTTGCGTCATGGCTAAACCAAGGTCATTCCCAATTGAACTAATATTAAGCCCACCTAAACTTGTTGCTTTAGCAGAATAAGGTAATTTTAAAAATTGATAGACTGCATTCCCAAAATTAGACTGAGCAAATAGGGCATTGCCTCCTATCAACCAACTGCTATTAAAATAACATGCAATAAAAAACCCTAGCCTGTAGATGAATTGTTTACCACGCATGTAACAAAGCTAGGGTTTGGAATTTAAAAATCAATTAAACAAGGGCTAAATCTAGCACCTGTTGCATATTTTTCACATAATAGAACTTCAACCCTTTAATAAAAGCTTGATCAATTTCATTGATATCTTTTTCATTTTGCCAACAAAGAATAATTTCTTTCATGCCGGCTCTTTTAGCAGCTAAGATTTTTTCTTTGATACCGCCTACAGGTAAAACCTGGCCTCTAAGTGTGATCTCTCCAGTCATAGCCAAGAATGGCTTGACCTTCCTACCTGTATAAGCAGAACTTAAAGCAGTTAAAATGGTGATGCCCGCACTAGGACCATCCTTAGGAACCGCACCTTCAGGAACGTGCATGTGCACAGACTTAGTAGTGAACAATGTTGTATCAACCCCAATTTTTTTTGCATTGGCTTGTAAATAGGTCATGGCGGTTGTCGCACTTTCTTTCATCACATTACCCAAATTTCCAGTCAATTTTAATTCCCCTTTCCCATCTGAAAGTAAAGTTTCAATGAACAGAATATCACCACCCACATAAGTCCAAGCTAAACCGACTGCTACACCTGGCATATTCACCGTTTTATAAATCTCATTGCTATACCTAGGCTGACCTAAAATTTTAAGCAAGTCTAATTTACTTACAGTTGGTTTAATTTTTTGTTTATAAGCAATTTGTTTTGCTTGATAGCGCATGATCGAGGCCAATTGACGATCCAATTCACGCACACCACTTTCTCTTGTATAATCCTCAATCACTTTTTCCAATACATTATCTTGAATTTTGAAATTGTATTTCTCTAAACCATGCAAAGATCTTTGCTTAGGGAACAAATGTCTTTTTGCAATTTCAACTTTTTCCTCCACAGCATAACCACTTAGATCGATGATTTCTAAACGATCTCTTAAAGCAGGCTGAATTTGACTGATATCATTTGCTGTTGCAATGAACAAGGTCTTACTTAAATCATATTCAGATTCTAAGTAATTGTCATAAAAACTATGATTTTGTTCAGGATCCAATACTTCTAGTAATGCCGAAGATGGATCTCCTCTTTGGTCTTTGCCTATTTTATCTATCTCATCCAATATCATCACAGGATTGGATGTCTTTATCTTACGAATGCTTTGAATGATTCTTCCAGGCATGGCTCCAATATAGGTTTTACGATGCCCTCGGATTTCACTTTCATCATGAAGTCCGCCTAAACTTACACGGGTATATTTTCTGCCAATCGCATGTGCAATGGACCTGCCTAAAGAAGTTTTTCCAATCCCTGGAGGGCCTAAGAAACATAGGATAGGACTCTTCATATCTCCCTTCAATTTCAAAACCGCTAAGTATTCTAAAATACGATTTTTGATTTTACCCATGCCATAATGATCATCATCTAATACTTTCTTAGCGTGCTTCAAATCATAATTATCATCTGTATATTCATCCCAAGGAAGGTCTAATAATAAATCAAGGTGGTTGTACACCACAGAATAATCTGGTGTACTTGGATGCATACGCTCCAATTTTTCTAAACCATTCTGAAATAATTTTTTAGCCGCTTCAGGCCATTTTTTATGCTCTGCCTTCTTTTTCATTTCAGCCACTTCTCTTTCATTAGGATCACCACCTAACTCATCCTTAATACTTTTAAGTTGTTGCTGTAAAAAATAATCTCTTTGTTGTTTGTCGATTTCTGTTCTGGTCTTATTGGCTACTTTATTTTTTAACTCTACAAATTGTAATTCTTTTTGTAAGAACTCCACTAGTTTTTCTGCTTTCTCCTTCACGCCATTGATTTCTAATAAGCCTTGCTTTTCTTGTAATTCAATATTTAAATTGCTGCCAACAAAATTGACCAAGAAAAGAGGACTTTCAATATTTTTTAAAATCATGGTAGCTTCTGAAGGAAAATTTGGAGACAACTGAATGATCTGTGCAGCTAGATCTTTGATGGTAGACAACAAAGCTTCAAAATGAGTATCGTCTTTTTTAACAGGTATATCCTCAATTAATTTTACTTTCCCTTTAAAAAATGGATCTTCCTCTACCATCTCCAATAACTCAAAACGTTTTTTACCTTGAATGATAATGGTGGTCCCTCCGTCTTGCATCTTGATCATTTTAATGATCTTTGCCACGGTACCTATCGCACATAAATCTGCTGGATTGGGATCTTCTATATTCCCATCTTTTTGCGCCAACACCCCTACTAATTTATCTTTAGCATAAGCTGCTTTTACTGCTTGAATACTCTTATCTCTTCCTACTGTAATAGGAATGACTACCCCAGGAAACAAAACGGTGTTTCTTAAAGGTAGGATTGGGATCATTTCTTCTACCACAAGCGCAGGCTCATTTTCCATATCCTGCTCGTTAAAAGTGAATAAGGGGATGAATTCGTTGTCTTCTTCTGTTTTAAATAAAAATTGTTTATCCAATGTCTTAAGTTTTATAATTCTAGTCAAAATGACATAAGCCTTCATTGATGAATAGGCTTTATCCGTCTGCATATATATAGGCAATATTGGTGCCAAAAGGAATCAAATGTAAGAAACCGCTTTGAGTTAGGCACAAAAAAAATCCTTCCCGAAATTTCGGGAAGGACCTTCTTGCAAGAAGTTATTTAAAAAACTTCTAGAACTACTTAGTAGCAGCAGAATCAGTAGCAGTTGAATCCATTGACATAGCAGCAGAATCAACAGCAACTACAGCTGTATCAACAGTTGCAGCAGCAGAATCAGTTGTAGCTTCAGTAGAAGCACCACCACATGCAGTTAAAGCAGCGATAGCGAAGATTGCGAATACTTTTTTCATTTTTAATGTTTTAAGTTTAGTATAAAAAATACGAGAGCGAAGATAGGTTTTAACGAAACATTCACCAAATATTAACTAATTAATTTCTCCATTTTTGAAATAATGGCTCAAAATCATAGTTTTAGCCTTCATAACTACTTCTTTCTGAAGTAAATACGAACTGGTACCCCGGTAAATTTGAAATTAGCCCTCACCTGGTTTTCGAGGTAATTTCTATAAGGCGTCTTTACGTCATCTGGGAAATTGGTGAAAAAGGCAAAACTTGGTACACGCGTTGGTAATTGCTGTACAAATTTGATTTTGATCACGTGTCCCCTTACTACTGGCGCCTGGTATTTCTCAATCGCCTTAAGCATGATATCATTCAACTTAGAAGTTGGGATTTTACGGGTCTTATTCTCAAATACATCCAATGCCATTTCAATCGCCTTGAAAATTCGGGTCTTTTCAACTGCCGAGATAAACAGGATTGGCACATCTGTAAAAGGTGCCAGTTTGTCTTTTAGCCTTTTTTCATAGTCTCTAGCCGTATTGGTTTCCTTAGGAACTAAATCCCATTTATTGACTAAAAACACGATACCCTTACCCTTTTTAGCAGCAAGACTAAAGATGCTTAAATCCTGTGCCGTGATACCTTTTACTGCATCAATCACCATTAAACATACATCTGCCTCGTCCATTGCTTTAATGGCACGAATCACAGAATAGAACTCTAAATCGTCTTTTTCCTTATTCTTTCTTCTAATTCCAGCAGTATCAATTAAAATAAACTCCTTTTGGAACATATTATAATGCGTATGAATTGTATCCCTGGTGGTTCCTGCAATATCACTCACAATGGTTCTATCTTGACCTATAAATGCATTTAGTAAGGATGACTTGCCCACATTTGGCTGTCCAATGATGGCAATTTTAGGGACATTATCTGCTGCTTCCAATTCCTCGTCGGTTGGTTGCACTTCTGTAATAAAGGACGTCACTGCATCCAATAATTCTCCAGTGCCACTTCCAGAGATAGAACTTACAAAATAGTTATGCTCAAAGCCCATGCTATAAAACTCAGTGGCGTCTAATGCCCTGTTTGAATTATCTACCTTATTAGCCACTACTAAAACTGGCTTAGTCGTTCTTCTCAACATATCTGCCATGGAGGCATCTAAATCCGTCATACCCACCGCTGCGTCTACCATAAAAATGATGCAATTGGCCTCGTCTATCGCAATTCTCACCTGCTTTCTGATTTCTGTCTCAAACATATCACTTGAATCAGGCACAAAACCGCCTGTATCAATTACATTGAAATTCTTACCATTCCATTCTGTTACGCCATATTGACGATCTCTGGTTACACCACTTACATCATCCACAATGGCCTTACGCTCTTCTAATAAGCGATTGAACAGCGTGCTTTTGCCCACATTGGGCCTTCCTACTATAGCGACTGTAAAACTCATAAAACTTAAATTTAATAATCAAATAAACTATCTTAAAATAATATAATTCAATAACTTATGTTATTAATTATAAAATACTACTGGTATCCAAATTCTTTCAACTTCAACTCGTTGTCTCTCCACTTAGGCTTCACCTTTACAAGTAATTCGAGGTAGACCTTAGACCCAATGAATTCCTCAATATCCTTTCTTGCCAAAGTGCCAATCTCTTTAATCAACTTCCCCTTCTCCCCAATGATGATGGCCTTTTGCGACTCTCTATTCACCACAATATCAGCTTGAATCTTTACTAAAAGTGGTTGCTCCTTAAATGAGTTCACCAAAACAGCTGTATGGTATGGGATTTCCTCCCCAAACAACTGATAGATCTTCTCTCTTATAATTTCACTTACAAAGAACTTAGTAGGCATATCACTCAGGTCCTCCTGGTCAAAGAAGGGATGACCACCTTCTGGAATTAATTCCAATATAACTTTCAGTAACCTGTCTATATCACTGATATTCAATGCACTAATGGAAATTATCTTAGAACAATAGGGCTTTGCTTTAAAATAGGCATTTGCCTCTTTTACCCTGCCACCTTCTGCTAAATCCGACTTATTCATTACCACAATACAAGGCACTTTTAGCCTCAATGCAGTAAACATGACGTCAATTTCGTCAAAGTCATCACGTACATCTACCATTAAAAGCCCTAAATCTGCGTCTTCCAAAGCCGATTTAACTGCGCCCATCATCTTCTCATGCAACTTATACTTAGGATCAATGATCCCTGGTGTGTCGGAGAATATGATTTGATACTCGTCCTGTTTATTTAAAAAGGCCTTGATTCTATGCCTAGTCGTTTGGACCTTAGAGGATACAATAGCCATCTTCTCACCCATAATGGCGTTCAGTAAAGTGCTTTTACCCGCGTTTGGCTTACCAAATATGTTTACAAACCCAACTTTCATGCCTTTCCTTTAATAATACAAACTTACAACAAAAAAAATCCGCTCTCGATAGGAATCGGGAGCGGGATTAGATGTTGCGAGGGAAGGGATCGAACCTCCGACCTTCGGGTTATGAGCCCGACGAGCTACCGCTGCTCTACCTCGCGATGTTTGGA
>JBILAW010000009.1:0-21069 GCA_044354025.1 Sediminibacterium sp. | reverse complement strand
GGTGGATTCATGATTGCCGAAGTGGCAAGAATGCTTTCAGAAAATAAAAAGAAATTACCATTTGGCTTATACATTGTGAATGCTGTTCAAGAAGAAATTGGATTAAGAGGTGCCGAGATGATTGCTAGAAGAATCAAACCCAATATTGCAATTGTGACCGATGTGACCCATGATACACATACCCCAATGATTAATAAAGCAATCGAAGGAGATATTCAATGTGGTAAAGGCCCTTCATTAGCCTACGCGCCTGCTATCCACAATAAATTATTAGCAATTGTTGAAGCCACTGCAAAAAATAAAAAGATTCCTGTACAATTTAGAACACTTAGCAGAAGCACAGGCACCGATACAGATAGCTTTGCTTATGCCAATGACGGATGTCCTTCTATTTTAATATCCATCCCGCTTAGGTATATGCATACTACGGTAGAAATGATCCACAAAAAAGACATCGTAGATACCATCCAATTAATGTATGAAACGATTTTACAGTTGAGTCCTAAAACCAATCTGAACTATTTATAATGTCCCAATCCACGCCCATACATATTGCGGTACTTGATCTATATGATGGCAGTGCTAATATGGGGATGGATTGTATCAGGGATATATTGGAAGATTGGAGCAAAAAGCATTCCGTTGAAATCAAGACCACCGTATTTGATGTTCGAGTTAAAAATGAATTACCGGAGGATGGATTTGATGTATACATTTCATCAGGTGGACCTGGCTCTCCTATAGACACAGAAGCACATCCTTGGGATATGGCTTATTGCAATTGGTTAGAGCAAATGTATGCGATGAAAAAACCAGTCCTTCTCATTTGCCACAGTTTTCAGTTAGCATGTAGACATTTTAATATTGGAAAAGTTGGTTTAAGAAAATCAAAACAGCTTGGTATTCTTCCAATCCATCCAACATCATCCCATTCCATTTTTGAACAATTACCAGATCCGTTTTTTGCAATGGAAAGTAGATTGTATCAAATTACCGAACCCAATGATGAAAAAATTGAAATGATGGGCGCCACCATCATCGCATTGGAAAAAATAAGACCTCAACTCCCCTATGAAAGAGCGTTGATGGCTGTTGCATTTAGTGATACAATGGTTGGGGTTCAATTTCATCCAGAAGCAACACAAGAAAGACTCATTCACTATTTTAATACAGACAGTATTAAATCAACTGTTATAAATGACTTTAGCGAGGACAAATGGCATCAAATTATGCTATCCTTAGGGGACGATTCTAAAATCAAACATACTTGTAATCAGTTTATTCCCAACTTCCTCCAACAAATGCTGCAAGTATGATTCCAGCAATTAGAACAGCATTTAACACCCAATTTACGGCAGAAAAGTACCAACATTACCTTTCCATTTTAAATGCACCATTTCAAGATAGTATCCCCTTTAGAATTGCAGAAACGCCCGTATTTATTGATAAAGCATTTACAGATCAATTGTTAGATGCGGGCGACTTTATTTGTGATTTTATTACAGATCCAAATTTCTCGGCAAAGACAACCCATGCAATTCCAAATGGAATGGATATTCCAGGTGAAAAAGTCTTGCCTGAATGTATCGTGATTGATTTTGCAATAGCCGAAGGACCGGACGGAAAATACCAACCTCAATTAATTGAATTACAAGGATTCCCTTCTTTATTTGCTTTTGAATTATTACAAATACAAGCTTTGGAATTGGTCTACGATATACCAAAAGGTTTTAGCCCTTTTCTAAATGGATACAACCAAGCAAGCTACCTTGAATTTTTCAAAACAATGGTACTTGGTGACCAAGGGCAGCATACCATTTTATTAGAGATAAAACCTTACGAGCAAAAAACTAGGCATGACCTATTACTGACAGAAGCTTGGTTCAATGTGCCGATTGTTTGTCTTTCAGAAATTTACTTAAAAGGCAAAACGCTTTGCTATCAAAAAAATAATACCGAATTTAAAATTGAACGTATTTATAATCGGGTGGTATATGACGAATTGATGCAGCAAGCACCCAATTTTTTAGCTCAATTTAAATTACTGGAACAAGCAGAAGGGATAGCCTGGGTAAATCATCCAAACCATTTTTTTAGGATCAGCAAATACATACTTCCCTTACTAAAGCATCCAGCAATTCCAGAAGCGCACCTATTATCTGATTGGAAAAATAATCAAGCAGATGCTAAACTTGATTTGGGTACATATATTTGTAAACCTTTATTCTCCTATGGAGGCCAAGGTGTGATGCTAGACCCAACCAGCAATTCCATCCATGCAATCAATGACCCGGAAAATTGGATTCTACAAAAGAAAGTGAATTATGCCGCTGTGATTGAAACGCCTTCTGGGCCTTCTAAAGCGGAAATTAGATTGTTTTATTTTTGGGATAGAAAACTGAATCGATACATTCCTACCAATAACTTAACTAGAATAAGTAAAGGAACAATGATTGGCGTTAGTTATAACGATACTGCCACCTGGATAGGTGGCAGTATCAGCTATTTTGAACAATAAACTATTTATTCAGAGATGTTCATCATCTTGCCAAGTAAGCTATAGGCATTTTTTACAACAAGTGATTTCCCTACCCAAGACTTGGCATCCATATTTTTAACAGAAACAAATTCTTTGTTGGATTGATTGATCTCTATCACAATGGCTTCAAAATCATTGGTTGCACGCTGAATAAAAATATAATCTTTGCCTTGAAATCTTTGAACAGCTTCTGCTGGGATTAACACCGCCTCATTCGTCTCCACCACGATGTCTGCAGTTAAAAACATCCCTGGCAATACATTTTTTGGTGTATTACCAAAATGACAATGCAATAAACCCGTTTTGTCTTCATTGATATTTTGTGAAACTGCTAATATCGTAACTGTATAATTCTTTGAAGGATCTTGTGTTAATGTGACTGTCCCCTTCATGCCTACTTTAAAATTTGCAATATCTTTTTCATAAATAGTGATAGCAGCGTGGATATCATTAGGATCCATTATTTCTACTAAAACATCGGAAGGAGTGACGTATCTTCCTCTATTGATATTCACTTTTGTAATATACCCACTAATTGGCGCTGTCAATCTCACCAAACTAGTCATATTCTCTGGTGTCAAATTTTCTGGCTGAATATTGATTAGTTTTAATTGTTCAGATAAAGCGCGCAATTGAATGTTAATTGCATTATAATCTGCTTGTATTTGTTGATAGGATTTTTTACTGACTGCTTCTTGATTTAATAATAATTTTTGTCGATCAAGGTCTTGTTGTAAATAATTCAACTTTGCTTTACTAGCTAAGTAATTTTCTTGTAATTGAATGAATAAAGGATCTTTCACAGTTGCCAAAACAGCGCCTTTTTTTACAAAATTACCCGGTATTAAATTTATATCTTGTACATAACCTCCCAATGGCATACTAACTGACGCGATACCCGATGGTGGTACATCAATGACTCCATTTAAATGCGCAGTGCCTTTCATCCTACCAAGTTCAATAGGAGCCAACACTAATTGCGCCAGCGTTGCTTGCTCTTTAGTTAAACTCACTTTATTGGTGGCTTCTACAACTGCTTCTTTTTGAGTATCATTTTTTGGATCGCTACCGCAACTCAATAAAAAAATGGCAGAAACGATGATGCTATATCTATTTTTCATTGTATTCTTTTTTGAATAATTATTTTGATAATAAATAATTAAGGGTGGATTGGTTTAGATTAAATAATTCAAGCGTTTCAAGTGCCTGCATTTTAATAGATTGAACTTGCGTCATCGAGTTAGACCATTCGATATAACTAATTTGACCTTCTTTAAATGATAAATTAGCAATCATCGCAATTTTATTTGCATTAGGTAATAAGCTTTTCTGAAAATGCTGGTACAAATCAACAGTTTGCTGATACTGATTCCATGCTTTTTGAATCTGCATCTCTAAATCAATACTAGCTTTTTCTTTCTCGTTAGCAACCACAGTTTCATTTGCCTGACTTGCCTTCACTTTCTGTTTTAAGCCCGATCTAAACAATGGGACATTAAGGCCTAGGTTGACTGAATTGTACCTATTTTGATCATTTGGAGTCATCCTAAAACTTTGGTTCGTATAGCCCATTGCAACTTGAGGCAAGACTTTAGATTTAGCGATATTGGTTTCTGCAATCGCTGATTGTAATTTTTGTTTCCAAAACAAATTCAAAGGATGTGCAGCACCTACCGAAGTATCCATTAATTTAGGTTCAAAGTTTAAAACTTCCTCTGGCAAGATCATGGTTGAATCCTGTAGTAAAATAGCAAGCTGTTTTTGTAACCCATGCTGTTCATTCTGATGCTTGATCATTAACTGCTGATGCACACTTACCCAGTTCTGCATATTAATTTGTTCCAATCCATTATCTTGTCCAGCTTTAAATCTTGCATCCACCGCAGCCAATTGTTTAAGATAGATGGTATCCAGTTGGCTTAACAAGCCTCCCTTTGCTACTTGAAACTGCAATTGTATATATAACTGCTCTACAGCATGTTGGATATAATTTTGATCTAATACAATTTGATAATCATAGGTTTCACTAATGGATTGATACAATTTTTTTTGAGCTTGATATACCTGAGGCAAATCAAATACTTGCTCTGCAGCATATTTTGAGTCATTCAAGCTACTATTCACATTGCCTAATTCCCCCCTTAATGATAATTTAGCTGGATCAAAACTTGATTTTGTAAGGACATTGTAATAGGCTTGTTGGGCTACAGTTGTTTTTAATGTTGGCGACACCAGCTTAGCCTGTTCAATCACTTTTGCTAATGGTCTTTTTACAGTCAATGGCTGCGCTTGTAAGCCAGTTGCATTCAATCCAATCATGCATAGTATAATGGCCATTGTAGATTGACCCAATCTTTTCTTTTCAAACAATTGATAAAAGATAGGTAATACAAACAAAGTCAATAAAGTTGCTGATAACAATCCACCAATAACGACTGTTGCTAAAGGTTTTTGAACTTCGGCTCCAGCGCCACTGCTTATGGCCATAGGAATAAAACCTAAAGAAGCAACTGCTGCAGTAATTAAAATGGGTCTTAATCTTGTTTTAGTTGCAGTCGCAATGATGTCAAAAATTGTTTTACTAGGTTCCATAGCTAATTTATTCATCTCTGTTAACAATACAATACCATTCAATACAGCTACTCCAAATAAGGCAATAAATCCAACGCCTGCGGATATACTAAAAGGCATATCCCTTATCCATAATGCAAATACGCCACCAATAGCAGAAAAAGGGATGGCCGAGAAAATCAATAAACAATGTTTGATATTTTTGAATGCAAAAAATAGCATCACTAAAATCAATAGTAAAGCAACAGGCACTGCAATTTGTAAACGACTAACAGCATGTTCTAAATTTTCAAACTGTCCGCCATACACTACATAATATCCCGGAGGAAATTGAATGGATTTTTTTACTTTTTCTTGCACTTCGGTCACCACCGTCTTCACATCTTTTCCTCTTACGTTGAAGCCTACCACAATTCTTCTTGCTGCATCCTCTCTTTGTATTTGATAGGGGCCTTCTTCAATCTTTACTTCTGCAAGCTCATACAATGGAACCTGTTTGCCATTGCCCACCGTCACCATTAAATTTTTGATTTGTTGCCAGTCCTTCTTTTGTGAGGTATTCAATCGCACTACCAAGTCAAATCTTCTATCCCCTTCAAACACTTTACCCGCTATGCCTCCTGCATAGGCCGACTGAATGACCTGATTGACTTCTTTAATATTTGCACCATAATTTGCAATTGCGGTACGATTAAAATGCACCACCACTTGAGAAATACCAGTAACAGTTTCAGTATACAGGTCTTTAGCGCCTTCCACATCATTGATCAAGTTGCCCATTAAAGCTGCATACTTTGCAAGGCTATCTAAGTTTTCTCCAAATATTTTACAAGAAACATCCTGCCTTGAACCTGTCATCAATTCATTGAATCGCATTTGAACAGGATATTGAAAGCCAGATGTAATACCAGGCACTTGAGACATCACTTTACCCATTGTATCCGCTAATTCATCGAATGTTTTTGCTGAGACCCAGTCTTTTTTATCTTTTAAAATAATGATTAAATCAGACGCATCCATCGTCATTGGATCTGTTGGAATTTCTCCAGCACCAATTTTAGTGACTATTTTTTCTACCTCCGGAAAACGGTCAATCAATAATTTAGAAGCTTTTTGTGTAGCATCTAAAGTAGTATTAATAGAAGCTCCACTCAAAACCCTTGTTTCTACTGCAAAATCTCCTTCTTCTAGCTTAGGGATAAACTCTCCGCCCAGGCTGTTTAATAAAAATAAAGCCCCAATAAAAAGCACAATGGTTAAACCAACAATTTGCTTTGGAATTTTTAATGCCTTCATTAATAATGGTTCATAGAACGCTTCTAATTTTTGCATGAACTTATCCGTCCATGTTTCTTTTTGCACTCTATTTCTGTTCAATACCCATGCACTCATCATAGGAACATAAGTGATAGACAATATAAATGCACCAATTAATGCAAAGGAAACAGTCTGTGCCATTGGTTTAAACATCTTGCCTTCTATACCTGATAAGGATAAAATTGGCAGATAGACAATCAAAATAATGATTTGTCCAAAAGCAGCAGCACCCATCATCTTATTAGATACCTGACCCACAATCGTATTCATCTCGGCTTTATCCAATTGATTGTGCCCCTCTTTTTTAGAACTATGGTATAATTGATGTAAGACAGCTTCTACAATGATGACAGCCCCATCCACTAGTAATCCAAAATCCAATGCACCTAAACTCATTAAATTTCCACTCACGCCAAAAAGATGCATCAATATAAATGCAAATAACATAGATAATGGAATCACAGAGGCCACCACTAAACCTGCTCTTAAATTTCCTAAGAATAAAATTAAAATGAAAATAACAATCAATGCACCTTCTAATAAATTTTTAGCGACGGTACCAATGGCATTGTCCACCATTTTTGTTCGGTCTAAAAAAGGCTCAATGACCACTCCTTCTGGCATGGTCTCCTGAATGGTCGCAATCTTAGTTTTAATTTCCTTAATGACTTGATTACTATTTTCCCCTTTCAGCATCATCACAACAGCGCCAGCAACCTCTCCATCCGCATTGTAGCCTGTTGCGCCAAATCTAGTCGCTTCGCCTAATTTAACTTCTGCCACATCCCTAATTAACAAGGGCATTCCATTTGATAAAGTCTTGACAGGGATACTTGAAATCTGATCCATGCTATCCACCATCCCTTCTGTTCTTATAAATAATACATTTGGTCCATGTTCAATATAAGCACCACCTGTATTTTGATTGTTATCATTTAAGGCAGTATAAATATCATTCACTGATAAGTCATATTGCTTTAATAACTCAGGATTCACACTCACTTCAAATTGTTTCACTGCACCTCCAAAACTACTCACATCCGCCACACCAGGTGTACCCAATAATTGCTTTCGAACAATCCAATCCTGCATTGTTCTTAATTCAGTTAAACTATACTTTCCTTCATACCCTTTCTTAGGCCTGACTACATATTGATAAATTTCACCCAATCCCGTTGTTAAAGGACCAAGTTCCGGAATGCCCATGCCTTCTGGCATTTGAGACTTGACTGTAATCAAGCGTTCAGAAACCTGCTGCCTTGCCCAATAAACATCAATATCATCATTGAATACTAAGGTTACTAAACTCAAACCAAATCTTGAAAAACTTCTTTGCTCAATCATTCCAGGAATATTCCGAGTGGCTTGTTCGATTGGCACCGTAATCAAGCGCTCCACATCTGGCGCACCTGCACTTGGAACAGATGTGATAATCAGTACTTGATTGTTGGTAATATCTGGTACAGCATCGATAGGCAATTTGGAAATAGAATAAACGCCTCCTATAACCAAGGCAAAGAGCCCTAAAAGAATGACAAGTTTATTCTTAATAGAGAACTGTATAATTTTTGATAGCATAATAAAGGAGTTTACTCAACAAAATGAATAATAAATAATCTTCTAAAGTTAATCATTAATAGGTAAATCTATTCATATGTATTCTATTCATATACTAGGCTTTGAACACTAAATCCAGCGTTAGCCACAGCAGATTTAATCTGATCAATCACCACGGTCTTGCCAGATTTAAATGTAAGGACAAATTTAGACTGCTCAATATCTACTTTCACTTCATCTACAAAATCTAATTTAGTCAATGCTTTAAAAATTGCTTTAGAACACATAGAACATGTTAAGCCCGAAGCCACAAGAGACACTTTCTTGATCACTGTATCTTGTTTAACCTCACGCTCGTATTTACAACATTCATGTAAAGCATCGTAAGTTGCTTTAGTAGCTGTCTTATGTTCGGTATCATACCCAACAGCAGCAATGGCTGTTTCGATTTTGTCTAAATTGGTTTTACCATCAAAAATAAGTGTCAATAACTTTGCATCCATATCCCAACTGGCAGTTGTTGCGCCTGCTGATGTAGCAGCTTTTTCGATACTTGATTTACACATACCGCAATTACCAGACACTTTTAATTTTGTAGTTGTTTGGGCGTTTGCAGAGAAAAGAATGGCCATTATAAAGCCACTTAATAAGATTAATTTTTTCATAAAATATTTTTAAAATGTTTAATTACAGAAAATACAAATAGCATGGATGCAGCAATATATAACTTGCATGCTTCCTCAAAATCAATTAAATTAAAATCAAATTAAATAAAGACAATCTAAGGCATAGATTGGCGGCCCTGTAAAAAGCAATCCCTTTTTGGAATGTACTTTTGCTTTTGCTTTTAGTTCAAAAACTGGAGCAGCAGCTGTAAGCGTATAAAATTCGGATGGATGCGTCGCTAGTAATAAAGGTTGTTTTGCAGTTGTAAGTTCATTGAACTGATGCAAGTCTTGCTTTTTAACGAAGGTTATTTTTTCTGCACAACAAGTGTCTTTTTTAGTCGTCTTATTTTTAGAAGCCTTGCCACAAATACATTTTTGAACTTTGCCTGCACATAGATGCGCTTTTACAGTTGCTCCAATACTGGAAAAACTATACACAAATAAAAGTAGGATGGTCAAAATTTGCTTCAACATACAAAGGTAGTACTAATTGATAAAATTCCACCAAATTCCAACTCTTAACCAAGTACCTGTTCCTGGATAATTTGGTGCAGTAAAATTATAGCGTGTACCTAATTGATTACTAGTGGCTAACAAGGTATTCAGCTGTTCCATGCGTACAAATCCTTTAAACCTTTTGATCCTGAAATTTAAAAAGGCATTGGCAATGGGTCTATTGTTGGCTGTAAACTGATCTTGCAGGTAGAACTGACCACTCAATGGCATATAGGCATCTGGCTGAAAAGAGGAATGATAAATGAGTTCTAAGCCCGTTGAAAGAAATAAATTTTTAAAGAAATTGCCCTCATAAGCAAGACGCTGTCTCGTAAAAATTAAAGGTAGATGCAAGGGCGCATTGGGATCTACTAACTGTAAATTTAGTTCATTGTACCAATTCCAATGACGACTTAGTTTGATTTGATTTGACACAGTGCCCTTCACATAACTTAAAACATTGTCGTAAACCATTGGCTTAAATCCTGAACCAAAGTATTGAAAATTTTGAATGAGTTTGTATTGAAAAGAAGCAGTTAAACCATGACTTTTTTGATTCCACAAAGCACCTAATTCAATAATATTTTCTTTATCAATAGTGCCTATTTTCAAAATAGGAAACGCAGTGATACCAAGTCGATTAAAGGAAGGCGTACGATTGGAATTTTGCACCCACAATGCCAATTGATCTCCTTTTTTATTGAATACGCTACTCAAAGAAAACTGTGCTTCGTAATCTCCAGCGTGATAACCACTTAAAAATAATTTTCCAGATGCTTGAATATCCCAACGAAGATTCTTGGTTTTATTTTTATACACACCAAGCCCATAGATATCGTTGTTTGACCATTTTAGCGAACTGTCATTAAAATTTAATTGCTGGTAACCAAGCCCAATTTGCAAGAATTGATTGGGATTTGTCTTCTCAGGAAAAGAAACTAAGCTAAATTCATTGGTGAGTCTTTTCCAATTATCCTGAAACAACATGCTATTCCCAACTGGTAATTTGTAATTAAAATATTGATTATAATTAAGTTGGGAGGGATTGGCGTCAGCAAAAATAAATTGATTGGTTTGGTATTTTATTTCATTCTGGAACCTGAGTCTAGGATAAAATAAATAAGTGGTCACTGAGTCTTTAACTAGGGAGTCTTTTTGTCCTATATCATAGGTCTGCTTCCATACAAAACTTTGTTCTTTATAGGTTGAGCCAGTTGCGATATTGGTATTAAATGGATTTCTAAAAGAAGCACCGCTAATGCCTAATCTTGTTTCTAGCTCATAGGGATTGTTCAAGGAAAGGCTATCAATTAAAGCACTGTTGACTAATCCTCCATTTTCCGATGAAGCAGATTTATTGGATAACATCACCCAATAAGATGCATAACGCTTTCGCTTTGATTGATAATTGGCCGTCATGCGCATATTGTTCAAATTCGCATGTTGGTTTTTTAAATTGCCTGGGGCATTGCTAAAACGATAGGCAAAAGAATAATTAAACTGCTTTGTTTTATTTTGGGTATGTAATATTTCAATTACCTGCTCCCCTTTTCCGCCCAACAAATATCCCAATTCAGTATAGGGTTTCGTAGTTTGATAAAAAGGAGTTTGCTCTAATGTATAATTATAGACTTCATAGGCCCTAAAACCTGCATCCCATCCCCCTCTTTGTAATGGATTGAATAAATAGGATCTAGTGGCATTGCCTAAATTACCTAAATGATAATTGCTATAGGGCAGGATAAATTTTGAATAGAAATCGGTAATAGCGGTATCCATATTCTGAATGGTCAAGCTATTGTACAATCGATAAAAAATCCCAATTGAATCCTCTGCCTTATCTCTTTTTTGCAAGGAGTCTGTTGCTCCACCACCACCTCCGCCAAATGAATTAAAGCGCATATTCTGTGCACTCAGCTGTCCAATAAATAGACAACTTATAAAGCAACAGATGAATAAAATACGCTTAGTCCTCATATAAGATTTTAGGATAGTACTGCTGTAGTAATGATTTGCATTATGCTGCTATTTCTTTTACCAATGCACTAAATATTAAAGTTAATAAAGGTTCAGCCGCATTTGCAGCCGCCAATACTTCCTCGTGTGTGATCACATTGTTATCTTCTCTAATGCCTAAATCAGTCACAACACTCATTGCAAAAACTTTCATACCGCAATGCACTGCTGCAATATTTTCTTGCACTGTACTCATGCCCACCACATCTCCACCTGCTATTTTGATCAACTGATATTCTGCCCTTGTTTCAAAAGTTGGACCTGTTACCCCTACATAGACTCCTTCGTGTACTTTAATTTGATGTTCAGCAGCGATTCGTTTTGCTTTGTCGATAAATGCATTGGCATAAGGCGCGCTCATATCTGGGAAACGCGTACCAAGAGCAGGCTCATTTTTCCCCAACAATGGGTTGGGTGTAAAAAAACTAATATGGTCTTTGATGATCATTAAATCACCCACTTGATAATCCTTATTAACACCGCCAGCAGCATTGGATAATAATAAATTTTCGACGCCTAATAATTTCAACACACGAATTGGGAAAACAACTTGTTCTGCAGTATAGCCTTCGTAAAAATGAAAACGCCCTTCCATGACCCAAACTTTTTTACCATTCAATGTGCCTAAAATCAATCTTCCTTTATGGCCCTCAACGGTACTTACTGGAAAATTTGGAATTTCACTATATGGAATGCTAAATTCAGCTTCAATCACACTTGATAAATTACCCAATCCACTACCTAAGATAATGGCGGTATTTGCTTTTGCACTAATTTTTGACTGTATAAACCCTGCAGTTGCTTCTAGCTGTTGCATTAATGGAGACATAATCTGGCCTTTATTGAGCCACAAATATAACAACAGTAAGGGACTCTAAGCCTTAATTGGCTTAGTTTCTCCCTTTAAAACCTGATAGGCAATGGCCGCACTAATGATCATAAATACTGCGCCCATTAAAAAAGAAGCGCCTGGAAAATAAATTGGATTGCCTGGCTTGGTAAAATAGGCAAATAAACTTGTCATAATAAGGGGACCTGCAATGGAAGTCACACTCATGATACTTGTTAATGAGCCCTGTAATTCTCCTTGTTCATTTTTGGGCACATGCACTGAAATCAATGCTTGCAATGCTGGTCCAGAAATGCCCCCTAAGCAATAGGGAATTAAAAATACAAACATCATCCATGAGCTGCTTGCAAAGGCAAATAAGATTAAACCTAACGCATATAAAGCAATCCCAAAATATACCGATTTCTCGTTGCCTATTTTTGGATTGATATAACGAATCAATACTCCTTGTACTAAACCCACCAAGAGTCCTACCATCCCTAAAGACAGCCCGATCATTTTTGGCGACCATTTGAATTTTTCCATATTAGCAAAACTCCAATTACTTTGAACTGCATGCACAGCTAAATAAATAAAAACCAAAGAAAAAATTAAACCCGATACGGCTGGATATTTTTTTAAATGCACAAGAGACCCTAATGGATTTGATCTTTTCCAATCAAAAGCCCTTCTGTTTTCCACTGGCAAGGATTCAGGTAATACAAAATAACCATACACCACATTTAACAATGCCAAACATGCTGCAACTATGAAAGGTAGTCTAGGACTGAGTTCTCCTAAAAAGCCTCCTAGCATGGGGCCAATAATGAATCCGATTCCAAATGCAGCGCCAATCATTCCAAAATTTTGTGCTCTATTTGAATCATCACTGATATCCGCCATATAAGCAGATGCGGTTGTCACACTTGCACCTGTGATACCTGCAATGGTTCGACCAACAAATAACCAAAGAATGGAAGGGGCAAATGCTAAGAATAAATAATCCAAGCCAAAACCTAATAATGAAATTAAAAGTACTGGCCTTCTGCCATATTGATCACTTAAGCTTCCAATGAATGGTGCAAATAAAAATTGCATGGTCGCATATAAAAAAGTCATCCATCCTCCATACAAAGAAGCTTTGCTTAAATCATCGGTATTCAATAAGCCCTTTATCAATTGTGGAACCACAGGAATGATGATACCGAGTCCAACAATATCAATGACCAATGTCAAGAAAATGAATCCAACAGCTGCCTTCTTTGTGTTTGCCATAAAATAAATTGACGGATAGCGCAAATTTGTCTATCCGTCAAATATACAAGTACCTATCAAGACTTCAAAACCTTTTGAAGGATGCACCATGAAGCCTTTATTAAATTATCCTTGTTAAAAAAGAGCAATAAAGTCAGTCATTGCTTGTATTTTCTGCTAATTTTACATACGATGATGAAAAGCAGTAATATGGCACAAAAAAGAAATTTATTGGTAACTAAAATGAATATGCTGTGAATCAATTTAAGCATACTCAACTGATCAAAGCACTAGCAGTCCAGCATGGATTTGATTTCTGTGGTATCGCCGAAGCCAAAGAATTAACCGAAGATGCATTTAGATTAGAGCAATGGTTAGCAAAAGGTTTTCATGGGGATATGCAGTACATGGAAAAACATTTTGACTTAAGAATTAATCCAAAAAAATTAGTCCCTGGTGCAAAGTCGGTAATTACTTTTTTAAAGAACTATTACCCAGAACAAGAACAACCAAGTGACTTTCCAAAAATTGCTAAATATGCTTACGGCCAAGATTACCATGAAGTGATTAAGCTTTCATTGAATCAAATGCTAGATGCGCTTTGTCAAAAAATTGGACCTATTGAGGGTAGAGGTTTTGTAGATTCTGCGCCAGTGCTAGAGCGTTCATGGGCTTGGCTTTCAGGTGCTGGATGGATTGGAAAAAACGGCAACTTAATCCAACCTAAAAAAGGTTCCTTCTTTTTCATTGCAAGTTTAATTGTAGATCTTGAATGTGATTATGACCAACCTATTTCAAAAGATTATTGCGGTACTTGTACTAAATGTATTGATGCATGCCCGACACAAGCCATCTTGCCTAATAAAACAATTGAAGCCAATCATTGTATTAGTTACTATACCATTGAATTGAAAAAACAAACCATCGAAACGGGCTCTGATAGAGCATATCAAGACTGGGCATTTGGCTGCGATATATGTCAGGATGTTTGTCCTTGGAATCGATTTAGTCATCCGCATCAAGAAGCAAAATTCAAACCAATTGAAGGCTTATTGTCGATATCCAAAGATGCTTGGCTCGAAATGGAAGAAACTAGTTTTAAAGCAAGATTTAAACAATCTCCTTTACTAAGATCAAAATTGAATGGAATCAAAAGAAATATCGAATACTTAAAAGATCAAGGACAATAAACAGCACCTATTTATTTTATTTCTGAACTGTTCGATATAACACAAGCTGTTAAATGTTGTAATTCTTCTTCCATCTTTGCACCTAAGACCTTTTCATTGAGCAAAGTCTGAAATTTTTCCCAAGGATACCAATTGACATGTTGCTCAAAAGACCAGTGAATCACATAAGTCCCTTCTTTTAGTGGCAACCATTCTATTTGAACTTGATAAGGCGCTTGCCCTATCGCTTCCCATTTTAAAAGAATAGTGCTATCTGTGCTTGAAAGCATTTGAATGGTCTGAGTACCTACACGCATAATACTATCCTGTACCATCACGGATTGATCTTTCCAATCACTCATCCAGCCTTTCCATGCAGCTAAGTCTTTCACACAATGTTGTATTTGCTCTTTGGTGGCATTGACTTCTACCGCCCTAGATGTAATCACCATAGAAGGAAATAAGCTAGCAATAGCAGTGATTAAGATAACAATGACCAATACACTTATCAATGCAAAACGAATCAGTTTCATTTTATTCCCATTTAAATATTTTATACGCAGCAGCATACACAATGACAATCCAAACAAATAGGATGGCAATTTCATTGCCTACTGAAAATAAATTTGCGCCCTCAAATGCAATTTCACGCATGGCATTGTTAAAATGCGTTAATGGTAAAAGATTGCAAAAGGGTTGAAGCCATTTAGGAAAGGAATCAATTGGGAAAAATGTACCAGCTAGTAAAAATTGAGGTAAGGTAATTAAATTAGCAAATGGAGGAATGGTACTTTCATTTTTTGCCACGCCACTCACAATAAAACCAAAGCCCATAAATAAAATTAAGGCAATGAAACTAAGTGCCATGATATTCATGAAAGTGACAAAGCCATGCACGAGCGTAAAATTAAATGCAAAATGACCAATGCCAATAATGATCACCGCAGTCATCAATTGAAAAATAACCCTACTTAAAGCTTCTCCTAAAATGATATACAAACGTCTAATTGGTGTAGCATAAAATCTTTTTAAAACCAATTGTTGTCTTAAATTAAAAAACAAAAATGCCACACCAAAAACACCTGCACTTAATAAGGAAAATCCTAATTGTCCAGGTAAAATAAAATCGATGGTGCGATAGGTTCTGCCTGGCACTTCAATGACTTCGTTCTTCACCACAGCAATCGTAGGGGCATCTTTAAATTGATCGGCATTGATATTTGCAATCACTGCATTTAAGATGGATTTAATTAATTGGATATTTTGCGGATTGGCTGCTGCCGAACTCGTTAATTGGATTTGATAAGGCTGGCTAGGATTTTGTGTAGGCTGAATATCAATCAAAGCTGTAATTCTGCCTTTAGCCAACTCTGCATTCAGCATTGCCTCGTCGGCTACAACAAATTTTAATCCTGCTAAGGACTTCACTTTTTCATACACCAAATTAGTGGTATCTGCATTGGGGGCGAGTGCAACTTTTACATTGATATTTCCACCACTACTTAAAAAACCAAATACTAAAATAAATATCAGTGGAAATAGAATACTAAAAACAACCGCAGACGGGCTTCTCAAGATGGAGCGCAAGCTTGCTCTTGTAATAGCAAGCATCGCTTTAATTTGACTATATGAACGCATGGATACTAGGGCTGTTTAACCACAAAGATAGGCATTCGAGCTTGAGGAGCACCTACCATTTGCTGCACTGTCTTTAAATGTTGTAAAATCTGCCATTGGCTTGCACCTATTTCAGATTCAATTGATTTTACTTTTACATAATCTTTATAGTCTTCGATAAAATCTTCGATAAATGATTTTGATTCTGGGTATTGCTTAACGCTATAGCCTTTTAATTTCGCCATTTTAGCAGCAGATGCAAGTGCATCATTCAAAGTCCCAATTCGATCCACTAGTCCTACTTTAATTGCATCCGAGCCTAACCAAACTCGACCTTGTGCAATTGAATCCACAAACTCCATTGATTTTTTCCTGCCCTTTGCTACCCTTGATTTAAAAGTATTGTAAATACTATCCACGCCAGATTGCATCATTTTTTGCTCCATGGTATTTAGGGGTCTTGTGGATGTTGGCGCATCTGCATAGGTTGCAGTTTTTACACCATCAAAAGTCACGCCTAATTTATTTTTCATGAAGCCCGAAATATTTGGAACGACCGAAAATACGCCTATTGAACCTGTAATCGTATTGGCATCTGCATAAATAGAATCAGCACCACAAGCAATATAATATCCTCCAGATGCAGCGACATCACCCATACTTACGATCACTGGTATCTTGCCTTTAATCAATTCAATTTCTCTCCAGATAATATCACTAGCTAAGGCGCTTCCTCCAGGTGAATTCACTCTTAATACCAATGCATCAATGGATGCGTCTGCTCTAATTTTTTGGAGCATCATTCTAAAATCATCACTAGCAATAGATCCTTTCACCCCTTTGCCCATCACAATATCGCCGTCTGCATAGACCACTGCAATTTTACCAGCACCAGTCCCTCTTAATGGAACCGACTTGGCATAATCTTTTATTGAAACAAATGGGATGTCATTTTCTTTTACCCCATTTAATTTTTTAGACATCATTTTCTTCAATTGGTCGTCATAGATTAATCCATCCACCAATCCATTCGACAATGCATCTTGGGCCGATTGAATTTTTGCTTCGTTGGCCAAAGCCTTTAATTTATCAGGTGCAATTTGTCTTGCGCTAGCAACTGTACTAATAAAATGATCATATAATCCATTTAACCAGATCCCTGTTTGTAGCTTATTGGCATCAGACATTTTCTCATACCTAAATGGCTCTGTTGCACTTTTGAATTTACCTGCATAAAACACTTGCATCTCCACATCCAATTTATCCAGCATGCCTTTTAAGAAAACCGTCTCCAAAGAAAAACCACTGAACTCCAATCCGCCCTGTGGGTGGGTATAAATTCCGTTTGCAACATTACCTACCCAATATCCTTTTTGAGAAATCGTTTCGCCGTATGCAAAAATAAATTTGTTGCTTTTTTTAAATTCTACCAAGGCTTTTCTAAGTTCTTCTGAGCTAGCATAGCCATTTGAATTTTGTTGGCATTTAATGTAGATGCCTTTGATATTTGAATCTTTTTTAGCATGCTGAATCAATCCAATCACTGTTGTTAAGCTTGGCACTTTTCCAGATCCTTGATTCAATAATTCTGAAAATGGATCTGACACTTCTTTTTCTGTGAAATTATCTGCAAGGTCAATCACTAATACCGCATTAGATGCAACAGCTTCTGGCTCATCGGAAGAAAAAGCCGTGCCCAATCCAATTAATAGCATGACACCTACAATTGAAAAAACAAATAAAGCAAGGATTGCAGCGAAGAATGAGGTAAAGAAGCTTTTCATAAAAAAGATTGATTTAAAAGAAATCTAAAATAGCAGCAAAAAAATAAAGATTGCCTTGTAAAATTATGGATATTTGCGTTCATTTTCAGCATACTTCTATGAACCATATCTACCTCATGATAGGCGGCAATATAGGGAACCGTTTGGTCAACTTAGAAAATGCTCGAGATAGCATTGAGCAAAGATGTGGCCCCATTCAAAAGCAATCCTCCATCTTTGAAACCGAGGCTTGGGGATTTAAAGATCAGCCTGCATTTTACAACCAAGCCTTATGCATTGAAACAGCATTGAGCCCACAAGACTTAATGGCGATGCTTTTAGAGATTGAAGTATCCATGGGCAGGGAAAGATTGATACCCCTTGGGCCTAGAACCATCGATTTGGACATCATTTATTATAACCAAACCATCATTGAGGTACCTGGATTAACGATTCCCCACCCTAGACTAGCAGAACGCAATTTTGTATTGGCGCCTTTGGAGGAGATAGCCCCTGATTTTGTGCATCCGATCCTTCATATAACGAATGCAGCACTCTACAAAGCCTCCAAAGATGCCTCTGTTGTGCATAAAAAAACCGACCTATAAAGGATCCAAAACTTATCTTTGACCGCAAGCATTAGAAGCATTATGAAGCATCATTTTATAGCAATTGAGGGGAATATTGGTGCAGGAAAGACCACGCTGTCACAATTACTCGCACAACATTATAATGCAAAACTAGTTTTAGAGGAATTTGCGGACAATCCATTTTTGACTAAGTTTTACGAGAATCCAAAACAATACGCCTTCCCGTTGGAACTGTTCTTTTTAGCAGAACGATTCAAGCAACAACAAGAGATGGTGAAGACCAATGACCTGTTTCAAGATGTAACCGTATCGGATTATATTTTTACGAAATGCTTGCTCTTTGCTAAGGTGAATTTACCCGAGGAAGAATTTAGATTGTATCAAAAAATGTTTGACGTTTTTGTACAACAATTGACCCAGCCAGATATTTTGATTTATTTACATGCTCCAGTCAATAAATTACAAGGGAATATTAAAAAAAGGAACCGAAAATTCGAACAATCCATCCCCGACGAATACTTATTTAAATTACAAGAGACCTATACTAGCTATATCAAGCAACATAATATCAAAACTATTTTTGTAGACGCTAGTAATGCAGATTTCTTATACAACGAGAAGCATTTAAAAGTCATCACTGATGCACTAGATAAAGACCTAGAAGAAGGCCAACATTATTTTACACTTCCCTAGCCACACCCTATCAAATAGTTATGGAACAAAATGCACCACAATTAACCAAAGATCCATTTGCCGCTTTAAGGATCAATGAGTTTAGGAATTTAATGATTGGGCGTTTTTTGTTTATCATGGGATTAAGGATGATGGGCACATTGGTTGGCTGGTGGATTTATGAATTGACCAACGAGCCCTTTGCCATTGGATTGATTGGTTTAGCAGAAGTCATTCCTGCAGTATCCCTTGCTTTATACGCTGGTCATGTGATTGATAAAAGTGAGAAAAGAAAAATTATTTTAGGGGGTGTTTCGCTTTACTTTCTTTGCGCCATTAGTTTATTGCTTTTGTCCTCCTCCTATGGTAAAGCACAATTAGGCAACCTACAAATTGCCATTGGTATTTATTTTGTCATTTTTTGTACTGGCATCATCCGTTCATTTACGGGTCCGGGTTTTGGCACTTTGGTGGGTGAAATTGTACCTAAAAATTTATTACAAAATGCGACTACATGGAGTCAAGGCATGTGGCTGAGCGCCTCCGTAGTTGGGCATGCAAGTGTTGGTTTTATGATTGCAGGTTTTGGTATTCATGGTTCTTTAATCCTTGTGGTAACCTTAGTTGCAATAGGCTTTTTCTTTATTCAAAAAATTAGTGCAAGACCTCCGCACCCAACGGTAGTAGAACAAAAGCCTTTGGAGAGTGTGAAAGAAGGATTGCGTTTTGTATTAAATAGTAAAGAGTTATTAGGTGCCCTATCATTGGACTTGTTTGCTGTACTTTTTGGTGGCGCAGTCGCGATGGTGCCCGTTTTTGCAAGAGATATTTTAAAGGTAGGACCCATCGGTTTTGGCTGGCTCAATGCAGCAACTGATATTGGCGCTATGTTGATTATTATACTCATTACTATTTTCCCAGTACAAAGAAAACAAGGTAAAAAATTATTACTTGCAGTCGCTGGCTTTGGTGTCTGCATTATTGTTTTTGCAGTTTCCAAAATATTCTGGATCTCATTTGCAGCATTGTTAATGAGTGGTATTTTAGATGGATTTAGCATGATTGTTCGTGGCACCATTGTTCAACTCAAAACGCCTAGCCATATGCGTGGCCGGGTGATGTCAGTGAATTCAATGTTCATTAATAGCAGTAACGAATTGGGACAATTTGAAAGCGGATTGGCAGCAAGAGCAATGGGTGTGATTCCTTCGGTGGTATTTGGTGGCGTAATGACCATTTTAGTGGTGTTCACCACTTGGTTCAAAGCACCAAAACTAAAAGAAATGGAATATTAATTATTTCGCAATCAATGCATTCATAACATCATGCACGATAGGACAGAATTCTGCATTTTTCATTGTAATTGGAATGCGTTTGAAAAAAACATCTTCATCCGTATAAGGAAACCTTTGACAATCTGTTGGACGATGATCGTAAATGCCACAAGCATTGTCAGTACCTAAAAAAGGACAAGGCCTTGTTTTAGAAACATAGTCGCCTTCTTCATCCATACTTAAATACTGGTCTATAAAAGCGGTCTCTTTCATGCCCATGTATTTACTGATTCTTTTAATGTCTGGCATCTTGAATCTTGGGGAATAATTTTTACAACATCTTGCACAATCTAAGCAATCGATTTTCTCAAATGCAGCCTCGTGCAAATCTGGCAATTGCTTTAAAATAACGCGCTTATCCACCCTTTTAAGAAAGTTCTGGAATTTTTTTAGCTGCTCTGGAGCGGGCGTATCAAATAAGTGTTCAGTATTTGCTTGCATAATAGATAACAAAAGTAAACTATTTAGGCCTCATCCACAAGCTTTCCCCATTCGAACAAGTTTAGTGACCGATCCCTTTTTAAGGCGGCGCTAAAAGCCTATCTTTGTGGCAATTTTTAACCTTTTCAATTCCGTCGAAATGAATCAAAGTGGCGCAGAATTTATCCAAAGACATATTGGTCCAAATCCAGTAGATAGTGCAAAAATGTTGAAGGCAGTTGGTGTTGATAATTTAGC
>JBILAW010000098.1:0-6529 GCA_044354025.1 Sediminibacterium sp. | reverse complement strand
AAAATGAAATTATCTTTAAAGCAATTCTAAAATAGTTAATATGAAAATGATTAAATTAATATGTATCGCATTGTTAATCCCATGTTTAGGTATTAGCCAAATGATTAATAAAATAATCACTAAGTCAGAAACAGAAAGGATAGAGCGTGTTTTAGCTTCAGACGAGATGGAAGGTCGAAGAACTTTTAGTCCAAGCATCGATAAAGCTGCTGCATTTATTGCCAAGGAATTTGATGCCACAGGATTAAAGTCTATCAAAGGAGATAATAATTTCTTACAATCATTTTCTATTAACAGACCAAAATTCATCAGCTTGTCTGCAAGTATAGATGGCACCACTATTGACAATAAGCAAGTGATTGTAGTGACCATAGAACCAGAAATCAAGATCACAGAAATTTCCGGATATGCGGTGGCTAAAATTGCAGCAGGAGAAAATTTAAATCAGGCAGCTGCAAAAATCATTGGTGTAAACCAAAAAACGATTGTGCTGGTTGATGAGTCGCATACACAAAACTTTGGAAGACTAGTTCGTTTTAAAAATAATTTAGCTTCCAATCAAGTTTCGATCGTTTTTATATTAACCAATACCTTACCAGTAAAATATGAGATACAAGCGAGTCACCAAATAGAGTCCATGAAATTAGCGAATGTAGTAGCTATGATTCCAGGAAAAACTTTACCAAATGAATATGTTATTTTTTCGGGTCATTACGATCACATTGGAATCAATGCAAAAAATATGGTGAATGGGGATTCTATCTTCAATGGCGCCAACGACGATGCTGCAGGAACCACTGCAATGATTATGTTGTCAAAATATTATAAAGCACTTAATAACAATGCGCGCACCATCATATTCGCAGCTTTTACAGCAGAAGAAGTAGGAGGATATGGTGCACAATATTTTTCAAAACAATTGGATCCAGCTAAAGTGGTTGCGATGTTTAATATCGAAATGATTGGTACAGAAAGTAAGTGGGGAAAGAATAGTGCCTATATCACTGGGTTTGAAAAAACCAATATGGGTGCTATTTTACAAAAAAACTTAGAAGGGTCAAGCTTTAAATTTTATCCAGATCCTTATACAGAACAAAATTTATTTTATCGTTCAGACAATGCAACGCTTGCTAGATTGGGTGTAGCGGCACATACCATCTCTACTTCTAAAATGGATTCAGAGCCAAATTACCATAAAGCCTCTGATCAGATTGAAACTTTAGATTTAGACAATATGAATGAAATCATTAAAGCAATTGCTTTAAGTGCTGGGTCAATTGTTGCAGGAAAAGATACCCCAACAAGAGTGGATACTTCGCAACTAAAATAATTAAAAGACTTCTGATTTATGAAAAAGCAATTTATACTTTTTTTACTTTGTATTGGCGTCACTGCAACTGCGCAAGTAAAAACTTATTTTCCGCCTGCAGACAATTGGGAAAGAAAAACACCAACCAGTTTACGTATAGATAGTAGTTTAATGCATCAAGCGATTCAATATGCTTTAACGCATGAGACAAAATTTCCAAAAAATTTAATGCTTAGTCAAGCAATGCAATTTGGAAAAGAACCTTTTTCGGATCCAATTGGGCCAATGGCAAGTCGTGGTCCTGCTGCTGGTATCATTGTGTACAAAGGATATATCATTGCAGAATGGGGTAACCTACATGCAGTGGAAATGGTGAATAGTGTCACTAAAAGTATGGTATCTACTGTGGTGGGTTTAGCTGTAGAAAAAGGATTGATTCGTTCAATCGAAGATAAAGTGGCAACTTATATGCCACCCATTGAACTTGTAAATGCGCCAACAACAGATCAAAATCCTATCGCTCAAACATCATTCATATATCCCTTTGACACCGAACATAACAGAAAAATAAATTGGGAGCATTTATTAAGACAAACAAGCGATTGGGAAGGGGTCTTATGGGGCAAGCCAGATTGGGCAGACAGACCTTCTGATAAATCAGAAGAGTGGACCACAAGAAAACGCTTTGAACCAGGTACGGTCTATAAATACAATGACACTAGAGTGAATGCCTTGGCTTTAGCTGCTACCACAGTTTGGAGAAAGCCTTTACCGGAAGTGCTAAGAGAACAAGTAATGCAGCCTATTGGCGCATCCAATACATGGGCATGGACGGGCTATAAAAATGCATGGATAGTATTAGATGGCAAAATGATCCAGTCAGTGAGTGGTGGAGGGCATTTTGGTGGTGGTTTGTTTATCAATGCCTATGATATGGCCAGATTCGGATTGCTTACTTTGAGAAAAGGAAATTGGAATGGTAAGCAAATCATCTCGGAAAATTGGATAAAAAATGCTACCACCCCAACCCCAGCATATACTGGCTATGGCTTTATGAATTATTTTTTAAACACAGATAAAAAAATGTATCCATCTGCACCCGCATCTGCTTATGCGCATATTGGCAATGGCACGAATGCGATTTATGTAGATCAAGAAAATGATATCGTTGCAGTCATCAAATGGATGGATGACAAATCAATAGATGGATTCTTAAAATTAGTATTGACAGCTTTACCGAAATAAATAAAATTAAATTTTAATTTTTTTAAACATGCAAAAATCAATCCTATATATTATTTGTTTTTTGTTTATAACGCAAACTACTTTAATTGCACAATCCTCAAATTCAGCAGGATCTGCTGCTTCCGAAAAGGAAGTCAAGCAAGTGATTCAAAATATGTTTCAGGCCATGCTTCAAGCGGACACCAGTTTATTAAAAACTTGTTTTTCTGATAAAGTTATATTTCAAACGATTCTCAATAAGCCAGAAGGCGCAACCATAAAAACTGAGTCTATTAATGATTTTATTCAAAGCATTGGCAAGCAAACGCCCAATGTATTAGATGAAAGAATTGAATTTGGAGCAATTCAAATGGATGATCTCATGGCTACAGTGTGGACACCTTATACATTTTATTATAAAGGACAATACTCCCACAAAGGTGTCAACAGTTTTCAGCTAGTTAAATTAAAAGAAGGTTGGAAGATCCAATACCTGATTGACACGAGGTATAAGTAATCTAATAATTCTTTTTATTATTTTATTGCTTGACTGCCTTTATTTGATTTTGAAATTGCTGTGGCTGATTGGTTGTGATCCATTCTACACCTTGTTGTTGTAAAATTACTAAATCAGATAATTCATTCACAGTCCAACTGCCAATTTTTAACCCTGCATTTTTAGCATTTGCGCTTAATGCACTATTCATTTTAAATGCCGTATAATGTAAATTGATGCCGTCAAATTTATTTTGTACTACAGCATCAATACTTAAGTCAGACTCAAGATACAATACGGTTGCTTTTGGCTGCTTTTCTTTTATCCATGTTAGAATGTCTTTGCTAAAACTAATATAGACAATGCGCTTTTCGATGTTTAATTTTTTTGCTAAGGCTAAGGTTTCAATGGTTGCTAAATAATCTTGTTCCTTATCCTTAATAGCCGCTTTAATTTCACAAATGAGTAAGGTCTTGTGCTTATCTTTTGTACCCTTTAAATAATATTCTTCAAGTGTTGGCAAAGATTCGCCATTGGATAATTTATTTCTGTTTAAATAAGCGTAGGTATTGGTTTGGATCGTATCACCAAAATGTACAGGATCATGGTTCACCACAAGCACGCCATCTATGGTTCTTCTAACATCAAATTCTGCACCATCACATTTAAGGGCAATTGCTTTTTCTAAAGATGCAATAGAGTTTTCGGGTAAGTTAAACTCTTTCCATGCACCACGATGTGCAATAATTTTTGTTTCTTGGGCGCTTGATGTTTGCATGATAAGGATGAATAAAAGCGTATAAAATAGTTTAATCATAAAAGATCGATTTTGCATAATTTAAAAAGATAAATAACTATAAAGTTGAGTCATTTTATAAATCGACTAAATTTTCTATCCTTAGTTTAAGTATTAAGGTACTAAAATAATATTAGTTAAACAGCATTTATAATGTTTTCATAATTACTTAACTTTGCGCTCTTCAAAACACTGTATGAATCAACCTATCCAGCAATTAAAATTAGCTATAGAGCCAAGTAGAGCGCAATTGTTAGCACACCCTGTGTACCATCAAATTCAGACTTTAACTGAATTGCAGAAATTCGCAGAAGTGCATGTATTTGCAGTATGGGATTTTATGAGTTTGCTTAAATCCTTACAACAAAAATTAACCTGTGTACAAACACCATGGGTACCTGTTGGATCGGCAAATACAAGGTATTTAATCAATGAAATCGTACTAGGCGAAGAATCTGATGTAGATGCATTCGACAATCGCATCAGTCATTTTGAATTGTATCAACAAGCCATGCGTCAAATGGGTGCGTCCACCAATGCAATAGAAGGCTTGATGCAATCGCTTCAATCAGGCTTAAGTATTGAAAATGCTATTCAACAATTAGACTGCGCAGCTTCTGTAAAAGACTTTTTGAACTTTACATTTAAGATAGTCAATCATGCACCAGCACATGTGCAGGCGGCTGTGTTTACTTTTGGAAGAGAGGATTTAATTCCAGATATGTTCACAAGATTACTTGAAAAACTAGTAGCAGAAGCACCAGAAAAAGTATCCATTTTTAAATACTATATCGAGCGACATATCGAAGTAGATGGTGGTCATCATAGCCATCTAGCTTTGGAGATGGTATCAGAGCTTTGTGGAGAAGACGATGCGAAGTGGAAAGAAGCAGAAGAAGCTTCGATAGCAGCTTTACAAATCCGCGCTAAGCTTTGGAATGCAGTGACTGCGTAAGCAAATTAGTATTAGGATTAGTATCAGGACATTGATAAAGCAATTTTATATTGCTTCAAACTCGCCTTTCTCCGTATTTTTTCTGACTTTATCTGCTACAAAATATTTACCATTCATAGCGATATAAACGCCGGTTGGAAGTACTTGTGTAAATGCGAGTGCACTACCTAAATTGAATAAACCATCAGAACTACCAAACTTGTATGGAATCATTGCACCCGTGAGTACAATCGTTTTATTAGGACAATGTTTTTGTAAATAAAGCGCGGTAGTGGTCATGGTATCTGTGCCATGGGTAATCACTATTCTTTCTGCATCAGAAGCATTACATGCCGATGCGATGATGGCACGATCTGCTTCTACAAAATCAAGACTATCTTTCATCATCAAAGTGGAGATGGATAAATCCAAATTGCTCCTGCCTAAATGAAGCATTTCATGCAAATGTGTTTCTTTGAAAAAAAGATTACCGTTTAACTCGTTGTACGCTTTATCAAATGTGCCACCAGTCACAAAAACTTGTATCCTTAAATTCATAAATTATTTATTTAGGGTCCATCCACATTTCCTTTCTGTCTAACCACTTATTATCAGAAAAAGATTCCTTACTCGCTAAAGTTCGTGTATATTTTGGACTGCGTTCGGTAGAGCTTGGTTGATAAGCAACATAACCCATAATGGTTAAGGCCTTATTTAAATAGGTTTCACCTGGGTTGCCTAAAGTTTTATAGGGCAATACATTGTCTGCTAATATATAATTTGGTGTAAAGCCACTTACTGTACCATAGTCGGATTTTCCAATTGCATTTTCTGTAAGAAAAGTAATTGGCTGCAATCCATAGTCCCATCGTTTATTAGGGTCAGTAATAGTGAATGAGCCTACATTTTTTCCATATGTATTCTCTCCAATTAAAATCACATCCATAAATGGTAGTAAATTATTAATCACCAATTCACTCGCAGAAGCGGTATTGCCTGCAGTTAAAACAAAGACACGACTAAGTGTACCCAGGTTATTAGGTTCGGATTTGAATAATGTTTCAAAAGAACTCGAAGTAGAATTTTTTTCTAAATAAGCAGTATAAGTTGCATTGTATCTTTTTTTATTCATCAATTTCCCAACCTTAGCAGCGGCATCTTTTACTGTTAAGTTGGTAATCAAATCCGAAGACACCACATAGCCACCACCATTGTATCTAAAATCTAAAACCAATTCATTTACGCCTGCAGATTTGAAACGACCAAATATCGCCCTCAAGCTATCATCAAAGCTTGTTAGAAACTGACTATAAGCAAGGTAGCCCACTTTTTTTCCAGACCATGCAATAATGGTATCTGCTAATATTGGATTCGTTTGTAATTCTACTTTCGTAACAGTAACAGATTTTCCATTGGATACAAATGCATTATTGGTGAAATCACCAAGTCCAAGTTTCAAAGTTTGATTGGATAAAATGGTGGTATAGTTTGCATTCGTGATGGTTTGATCATCCACTTTCAATATAATATCACCTCTTTTTAATCCAGCTTTTTCGGCAGGACTTCCCTTTAAAACATAAGCAAGCACAAATGCAAGCGTAGTCCTGGTATCATCTGTATAAAATGCATTATTTTTAACACCTAATACAGTACTTATACCATTTAATTGATTTTGTAAATTGGTAACACTTTCGTCGATCCATGAAAAACGATCTGTTTTAGGATAATCATTTAAAAGCGTATAAAAATAATCTGTAGGCTTAGCATCTG
>JBILAW010000097.1:0-6624 GCA_044354025.1 Sediminibacterium sp. | reverse complement strand
TGCTGGTTGATTTATCTTCGCTAATGCCACCTGTTAAATAGGGCAACAGAATTACATTGTTATTACTCGCTGGGGGATTGGTTGGCCACTTCATCAATCCTGTATAACCAAGGTCGTAAGATTTAAAATTTGGTCCAATTCTAGTCCATGTACTATACTCGAAATTCTTAGCGTCGATTCGTACAAAGTTGACGCCCCAATTTTTATTTTCTGAATTATAACGAATAGATTTTAAGGGGATGGCTATTTCGGCTATCCAATAATTACCATAATCTTTAGTCATAGAAAACCACTTAGTATCCCAGCTATAACTGATTCCTCCGTCACTACTCCCTGTTAACTGATCTTCTGATTGCACATTCAATGCACTTACCACAAAATAAAATCCGTTTGTCTTTTGATTCAAGGGATCTAGAACAACTGCTACACCATCGTTTCCATCATGTCCAATATCTCTTTTTAAACTTCTGATAATGGCAGTGCCGCTATCATATACTTTGAAGGCAAAATATAAATTTTTATCATCGAACAAATATTTAACCTCGGTTTGTTTTTTTGGTGCGCCAATATCATTCGGAAATTTTTTGTTAAACTGACTAACCGCTTCCACTGTATTCCATGCAGGCTCATCTAAGATACCATCCAATTTAATGGGCCCTTTTGTAGGCTGAATCGTCAACTGAAATTCTTGCTGCACATTGGCATTGGTTTGCGCAATACTATACAGGCAAAATAGGTTTGTGACAAAAAGGAGGATTATGCGAGCGATTTTATACATGGGTTCATTTCGAAGGACAAATATCCTATACTATAACGATATAGAGGCTGAGATTGTTACAAATTGACAATAGGGAGTTTGAATGGTGTTTTATTCACGATCAAGTATATCTGGACGTCTTTGCTTGGTTCTTATCAATGCTTGTTCTGATCTCCATTGATCCACCTTTTTTGGGTCACCTTGTAGCAATACCTCTGGGACAGTTAATCCACGAAAGTCTGCAGGCCTAGAAAACACCGGTGGGGCTAATAAATTATCTTGAAAAGAATCTGTTAATGCAGAGGTTTCGTCATTTAATACACCAGGAATTAATCTACCTACTGCATCTATAATGACAGCAGCAGCCAATTCTCCACCACTTAAAACATAGTCGCCGATTGAAATCTCTTGCGTCACATACAAATCTCGAATGCGTTGATCAATGCCTTTATAGTGACCACAAATTATTAGGATTCTATTTTTTAAGGATAATGTATTGGCGTCTTTTTGTTCAAATCTTTTTCCATCAGGTGTGACAAAAATAATTTCATCAAATGCGCCGCCTGCTTTTTGTAAATCATCAATGGCATTGGCGAGTGGTTCACACATAATCACCATGCCTGCACCTCCACCATATTGGTAATCATCCACCTGTCCGTGTTTGTTAATCGCCCAGTCTCTTAATTGATGTAACTTGATATCAAGATGTCCACGCTCTTGAGCGCGCTTCATAATACTATGCGCAAAGGGGCTTTCAAGAAGCTCTGGGAGTACTGTTAGAATTTCAATGGTCATGACACAAAGATAATTGAGATTAGTCCAAAAAATCGCCTAAATCTCGGCGGTTCTTTTTAGTAGGACGCCCTATTTTACTCAAGCGCTTCCCGGTTTGAAAAGTGGCTGCAACTTGCCTTACTCTTTCTAATTCTTCTACTGGAGTTAAGTCTTCATAATACTTAATGGCTTCTGCATAAGCAACTCTTCCATCTAGTAGTTGCGTCACTTTCAATACCCAGTTCTTATGTTCTGTCCTGGCTTCATAGACATCGCCAATCACCACATTGCGAGAAGCTTTTATACTTTCTCCATTTAATTTAACGCGTCCTTTATCAATGGCTTCTGTAGCCATGCTTCTTGACTTGAATACACGGATGGACCACAAATATTTATCGAGTCTTAATTTTTCTTTTTTGACTTCTGTTGCAGGCATGTATCCTTATTTTTTTTCGGCAAAAAATTGATGAAAATAAGGGATGGTTTCAATGCCTTTGTAGAAATTGACGATATCGTATTTTTCATTTGGGCTATGTAAATTATCACTATCTAAACCAAATCCCATGAATACAATTTTCAATCCAAGTTCTTGTTCAAATAAGGAACAGATTGGAATGCTTCCACCACCTCTAACTGGAATAGGGTCTTTACCAAATGTGGTTGCAATGGCTTTCGCCGCACTTTGGTATTCGTGAGAATCAATTGGTGTGCTATAGGGTTCGCCACCATGATGCTCAAATGCAGTAACAGTTACGTTATCGGGCGCAATGGATTTAAAATAATTCAACACTTTTTCTGTGATGATTGTAGCAGATTGATTCGGTACCAATCTGCAAGAAATTTTAGCAAAGGCTTTAGAAGGCAAAACTGTTTTTGCACCTTCTCCTGTGTAGCCACCCCAAATGCCATTGACTTCGAGTGTTGGTCTGATACCTGTTCTTTCATTGGTGCTATAGCCTTTTTCGCCCCATACATTGGCAATCCCTAAATCTTGCTTAAACTCATTTAAATCAAAAGGCGCTTCTGCCATTTTTGCTCGCTCAGAAGCAGTCGATTCAATTACGTCGTCATAAAATCCGGGGATGGTGATATGGTTATTTTCGTCATGACAAGCGGCAATCATTTTTGATAAGATCGTAATTGGATTTGCAACTGCACCACCATACACACCACTGTGTAAATCTCTATTCGGCCCAGTCACTTCTATTTCGATATAGCTCAATCCTCTCACGCCAATATCAATTGAAGGAGTGTCCATGCTGATCATGGCGGTGTCGCTAATTAAAATGACATCTGCTTTTAATAATTCCTTATTTGCTTTTACAAAAGTCGCCAAATTTGGACTGCCAATTTCTTCCTCACCTTCAATGACAAATTTAATATTGGTGCACATGGTATTGGTCTTGGTCATCATCTCCAATGCTTTTACATGCATGTAAAATTGTCCTTTGTCATCACAAGCACCTCTTGCAAAAATTTTCCCATCAATAATGGTTGGCTCAAATGGGCCACTCTTCCAAAGTTCTAGAGGATCAGCTGGCTGCACATCATAATGTCCGTAAACTAATACTGTTGGGAAGCTTGGATCAACAATGATTGCGCCATAGACAATTGGATGCCCCTCCGTTTCATAAATAGTAGCTACTTGCGCCCCAGCATCTGTCAAAGATTTTGCGACTACTTTTGCACAAGCTTGCATATCACCATTGTGTTCTGATTTTGCACTTACACTTGGTATGCGTAATAAATCCAATAACTCTTGTAAAAAACGATCCTTATTTGCTTCTTGAAACTCTTTCCATGCGTTCATATGCTATAATTTTTTTTTAAGAAATTTTTATAATACTTATTTATGCTAATTGATGTTTATTATCTGATAATACATTTTCAATTGTCCAGTCTAATTTTTGTTCAAAAGGCGCTTTTCTTTGTGCACAATTTTCTGCTACACATATCGGGCAACTATAGGGCATACATCCATCTGTATGTACAAAAAATTCAATGCTTGCTCCAAATTTACCCTTTATTAAATTTGTAAATTCTTCTACTACTTGGTGTGCTTCGTTTACATTTAAAAACCAAGGCACAGTTAAATGGCAGTCAATATGCATTAAGCTACCATATTTAATTACCCTTAAATTATGTAGGTCAACCCACTGTATATTTCTATTTTTATTCAGTTCGCCAACCACTTCTTCTAATAAAGCTAGGTCGGCTTCGTCCATAATGCCAGCTAGTGATGCTCTAATAATTTTATAGCCATTGTATATAATCCAGAAGCTCATTAAAATGGCGAGTATTGCATCAATGCCGGTGATATTAGTAAGTAACACAATGCCAATGCCAATGGATACAGCAAAAGTAGTAAAGCTATCTAAAATTAAATGCTGACCACTTGAGGTTAACGCTAGTGAATTGTTTTTCTTACCCATTTTTTTTGCAATCAAACCGGCAAATAAATTTAAAAAAGCGGTGACTAGTAAAACCCATAATCCATTGTCTAGACTATGTAATTCTGAGGGCTTAAAAATGGCACTAATAGATTCGTAAAAAATAATTAAACCAGCTGCAATGATTAAGCTTCCTTCAAATGCAGCAGAAATAAATTCCGCTTTACCATGACCATAAGGATGCTCCTTGTCTTTTGGTTTAGATGCAACGTATAAACTATATAGTCCAATGGCGCCAGCTAATACATTGACAATGCTCTCCAATGCATCAGATAATACAGAGAGGGAGTGCGTCATAAAATAGGCAACAAACTTCAATACAAAAAGAACGACACTTAAAGTAGTGACATAGAACTGTATTTTTAAATTCTGTTTAGCTGCTTGCAATGGAATTAATTATTAAATGTCTTAGAATTTGTTTGCGTTGAATCTATCTTCAACAAATTTCCAGTTGACTAGGTTCCACCATGCATTGATATAGTCAGGGCGTTTATTTTGATACTTCAAATAATATGCATGCTCCCAAACGTCTAATCCTAACAAAGGATATCCTTTTGTTTCTGCAAGATCCATTAAAGGATTGTCTTGGTTGGGTGTAGAGCAGATTGCTAATTGACCTTTCTCGTTTACAATGAGCCAAGCCCATCCACTTCCGAATCTATTTTTTGCTGCATCGCTAAAGGCCGTCTTAAAATTATCTAATGAACTGAAACTTTTGTCGATAGCATCTGCTAATGCACCAGTAGGCCTTGTCGCAGGAGCGGGTTGCATCGTTTGCCAAAATAATTCATGGTTATAATGACCGCCAGCATTGTTACGCATTTTTGTAGAATACTTCGAGATGGATTCTAGTAAGTTGGTGATGGGTGTAGTTTTTATATCTACCTTTTCCGCAATACAAGCATCATTTAAATTTTTTGTATATCCTGCTGCATGCTTTGTATAATGAATCTCCATCGTCATCGCATCTATGAATGGTTCTAAAGCATTGTAAGCGTATGGCAATTGCTGTTGTTTATAATTGGGCTCCTCAAACAATTGCAATCCGCCGAATGTATGAATGATGGGCATACTCGCCATTGCAATACCCGCTTTACCAGTTTGTTTGATAAACTGACGTCGACTGTTGGATGAACTAGACATAGGATTATTTTTTAAAGTACTTCTGTAAAGTTACTTTAATTGGCTGTAAAAAGCGGTAGTAAAATTCCTGATTAAACAACTGTGAATCACGCATTGCTTTGTAGGTTAAGAATAGGCCAACGGGGATTAAAAAGAGACTAGACAACCACATGCCAGCATACACCGACCATTGCCCAGACTTGGCTAGTTTCTCTCCAAAATTATTGAGTAAGAAAAAGACGACAAAAAAGGCAATCGCTGAAACCATTGGTGCACCTAGTCCTCCTTTTCTGATAATCGCACCCAATGGTGCTCCAATTAAAAATAACACGATACAAGCAAATGAGAGTGTGAACTTGCGATGCCATTCAATAGCATGCATAGTTTCAGCGTGTTGCTGCTCTTTATAAATTGTCACCAAGCTTGCTAAATTATTTTGTAAAGAGGAGAATTGGTAACCAACCGATTCAACAATATTATAACGTTCTTCTTTTGGAATGATTGCATCAAAATTGTTGACTTTGGCAGGTTGACTTCCTTTAAATAATGTAGCACTATCCTTATAAAACATGAATTTCAAATAGGGATAGATTTCTATGCTTGCTTTTTTGATAAAAAAACTATCCATCAATTGAATAGAATCAATGGCTTTCCCCAATTGTCTAACGCTCAACATTTTTGGGTCATAAATGACGTCCACTGTTTTATTCATCTGAAAACTTTTCAGATCAAAAACTTTTTTATATTCTTTGAAATTGAGTCTTGTAAATTCGGTATTGGTTGTTGCCCGGTAGCCTTTTTCTTGGTAACGCCAACCATTGTACAATATAAACTCTAAAAACTTTTTATCAGGTGTAACCCGCATCACGCCTGACTTTGCCATAATCATATTGTCCTGCAGTCCAAATCTTTTCTCAAAAATTACGATATCATTGATCACGCTATCATTGGCTTCTTTCTTGCCTAATTTAATCACATAACCGTCAATTTTATCATAAAATACACCTTCCTTTAAATCGATAGCTGGCTTGGATATGATGATTTCATATTTCAACGTGGTCAGCCGCATTTGAGAGACGGGAATAATATTATTGGCTAATAAAAAAGCGATTCCTGCTAAGAAAATTGCAAAAATAAAAAGTGGTCGCATGAAACGAATCAAGGGAATACCAGCGGACTTGATGGCGATGAGTTCAAAACTTTCACCCAAATTTCCAAATGTCATGATTGAAGAAAAAAGCAATGCCAAAGGGATGGCAGTCGTCAACATGCTGATAGATACTAGGCCAACTAATTTTAAAATAATAAATGTATCCAATCCTTTCCCAACTAAATCATCAATATACAGCCAAAAGAATTGCATGGTCAGCACGAATATTGAAATAGTCAATGCTGCCAAAAAGGGTCCTATAAAAGCCCTGAGAATTAGTATGTCTAATTTTTTGAACAAAATTGTAGTGCTAGCTACCTATTCTATAAAATAGCTCTTTGATTTGATAACCCCAAAGTTGACTTTGGTCC
>JBILAW010000096.1:0-6630 GCA_044354025.1 Sediminibacterium sp. | reverse complement strand
GTGGCGAATATTGTTACTGGCTATGTTCAAACAGTAGACCAGTATGCTTATTGCAGGTTCATTGGTGGTATTGGTTTGGCAGGAGAACTAGGAGCAGGTATTACATTGGTCTCCGAAATGTTACCAAAAAATAAAAGAGGGTTGGGTACTTCTATGGTGGCAGGGATTGGTTTGTCAGGCGCTGTCTTTGCTTATTTTACATTTAAGTATACACAGGACTGGAGACTATGTTATAAAATAGGAGGCGGATTAGGCTTCTTTTTATTGATCTTACGTGTGCGTGTTGCAGAGTCCTTTATGTTTGAGTCTGTAAAATTGAGCAATGCGGTGAAGGGTAATTTCTTTATGTTTTTTACATCCTACAAAAGATTTTCAAAATACATTAAAGCCATTTTAATTGGTTTGCCAACTTGGTTTGTGATAGGTGTAATGGTCAACTACAGTAATAAATTTGCTACTGGATTGTATGGTGATAATTTAATTGATTCCGGTAAATCTGTGATGTTCGCCTATATTGGTATTGCTGTTGGTGACTTATTAATAGGCTGGGTGAGTCAATATTTTGAAAGCAGAAAAAAAGCGTTGTTTTTATTTTACATGCTCAGTATCGTTGGGATGGTCTTATTCTTTAGTGCCTTCAACAATAGTGATTCAAGAATGTATGCCATATGTGCTTTCTTAGGATTTAGCACAGGTTATTGGGCCATCTTTAATCAAATGGCAGCAGAACAATTTGGTACGAATTTAAGAGCCACTGCAGCAACGACGATTCCGAATATGGTGCGTGGTGCATTACCATTGATTAACTTTTTATTTTTAGACATTTTGCAAAAGTCAATGGGTTGGACCATCGTGCAAAGTGGTATTGTAACCGGTAGCATTGTAATGGGTATCACCATGCTTGCATTTATTTTTACAGAAGAGACCTACCATAAAGATTTAGATTTTCTAGAGCAGGATCATCCTTTACCGTAGTTGATATTTTTATATATAGCAATCGATTAAATTGTTAAGCACTATGCGCTTATTATTCATCCGTTTTTCTTCTATAGGGGACATTGTATTCACCACGTCTGCTATACGTTGCGCCAAGCAGCAGATACCGGGTGTAGAGATTCATTTTTTAACAAAGGCTTCAATGAAAGCGGTGACCATCGCCAATCCATATATCGATCAATTCCATTATTTTGATAAAGACTTGAATGCTACAATCAATCAGTTAAAGGCATGTAATTTTGATTACATCATTGACTTGCATAAAAATTATAGAACTTACCAAATTCAAAAGGCATTGGGTGTACCAAGTTTATCTTATGAAAAGCTGAGCCTTCAAAAATTTTTATTGACGAAGTTGCATTTGAATTTCATGCCGGTGAGGCATATTGCAGATCGCTCTCTAGACGCATTATCAAGTTTAGGTGTCGTGAATGATGGAAAAGGGTTGGATTACTTTATCCCTAAAGAGACTGCGTTGAATCCTACTGCACTGCCAGCTTCTTTTGAGTCTGGGTACATTGCTTTAGTGATAGGTGCATCCTACGCTACAAAAAAATTACCACTTAGTGCATTGCAAAATCTATGTCATAAAATTCCCTATCCTATTGTATTAATTGGGGGAAAAGAAGATGAAGCACAAGGCGCTGCTGTGGAAGCGATCAATCCAATTAAAATATGGAATGCTTGCGGAAAATACAATTTACATGAATCGGCCATCTTGGTAAAGCAATCCAGGACGGTCATCTCACACGATACTGGGTTTTTATACATTGCTTGTGCCTTTCATAAAAAGACAGTGGCCATTTGGGGTGCAACTTCTCCTGCTTTGCAAGTGGAACCTTATTACCCAACAAATACGAATATGTATTTTAATGCGATTGTTCCAAATCTGACTTGTCAGCCCTGTTCCAATTACGGCACGAACCATTGTCCGCAAGGGCATTTTGCTTGCATGCAACAACAAGACCTACAATCTATCGCAGATAAAGCGATTGCCTATTATAAAGAAACATAGTATTGTTTATCTCTTTCCCTTTAGTGCAATTTCAAGTTCGTCGAACTAGTATGTTTATATCTATTTACTATTTAAATAAATAAAGCCTCGCAATGCGAGGCTTTATTTATTTATATTCAAGTACAAAGATTATAAAGTCTTCAATACATCATTCATGCTTCTAACAGCATCTGCACTCTTGTTGAATGCTGCTTGCTCGTCTGCAGATAAATCCATATCAACTATTTTTTCCCATCCATTCTTGCCAATTACAACAGGTACACCTAAACAGATATCTTTTTGGCCATACTCGCCGTTTAAGCTTACGCAACAAGTGAATAATTTCTTTTCGTCACGTACAATGCTTTCTACCAATGCGGCTCCTGCTGCACCTGGAGCATACCATGCCGAAGTGCCTAATAATTTAGTCAAAGTAGCACCACCCACCATGGTATCATTGACGATTTGATCTTGTTGCGCCTCTGATAAGAATTTTGTTACCGAAATGCTATTCAAAGTCGCATGTTTCACCAAAGGAATCATCGTGGTATCTCCATGTCCACCAATAACAATGGCGTTTAAGTCTGAAGGGCTGCAGTTTAAATGCGCACTTAATTGGTATTTGAATCTAGCACTATCCAATGCACCACCCATTCCAATGATTCTATTTTTTGGTAATCCTGTAGACTGTAATGCTAAATAAGTCATTGTATCCATTGGGTTACTAATAACAATTAAGATGGCATTTGGAGAATGCTTTAAAATATTTTCACAAACACTTTTTACGATCCCCGCATTGGTGCCAATTAATTCTTCTCTTGTCATGCCTGGTTTACGTGGTAAGCCAGAAGTAATTACAACGACTTCTGAGTTGGCTGTTTTAGTGTAGTCATTGGTACTACCGATAATGCGTGTATCAAAACCGATTAATGCAGCTGTCTGCATCATGTCCTGTGCCTTACCTTCTGCAAAGCCTTCTCTTATGTCTAATAAAACCAATTCAGAAGCCAATTCTTTACGTGCAATATTATCTGCACAAGTTGCTCCAACGGCACCAGCACCAACAACAGTAATTTTCATATCATTTAATTTTAAGTTTCAAATAAATTTAATCGGGATAAAGTTAGTTATTTGCCTCCTATTATTTTCAGTAATTCAGGCACTTTTACCCCTTGTTCGTATACTTTTAACAACTGTCCATTCGCATACAATGCTACAAATGGGGTCATACGAGGCCTAAAGAATACTGGGATAGCAAATTCTGGATCCCTTCCTACTATTACATTGGATTGCTTGTCCAAGCCATATTTAGTCGCGAAGGCTTTAATATCAGCCATTTCCTTATAACTATTCCAAATAAAGAAGACCGATTTGAACTTGTCCGCATTCTTTGTCAACTCAGTTGCTTCATCTTGGCAATGAGAACAGTCTGGGCTAAAAATAATGATACATGTGTATTTGGTCTTTGGAATCTGCGTGTTGTTGAACGATTTCCCTGTGGTCAAATTAAGGGTGAATTTTGGGATGTTTTTGTCTTTTAGAAAAGGGGCATTGGGATCAATATTTCCTTGAGCAGACAAAGTCATTGTAGCAAATAAGCTTACAATGAATACAGATAACAGGGTAGTTATTTTTTTCATAATTTATTTTTTTTGTGCCAACATGCGCATGGCTTTTGCGTCTTGTAAAAATCCAGAAGCGAAGATAAAATCATTCAATAATTTATTTTGACTAAATATGATATCTTGATTACTGCCTTCCCATTCTTTTTTTCCTTTATTTAAGTAGATAATATATTCCCCAATTTCCATCACACTATTCATGTCATGGGTAACAACTAGGGTGGTAATATTGAACTCTTTGGTCAATTCTTGAATCAATTGATCAATAACGAGTGATGTTTGAGGATCTAACCCCGAATTTGGTTCGTCGCAGAACAAATACTTTGGCTCTAATACCAGTGCACGCGCTAATCCTACACGCTTTTTCATCCCACCACTTATTTCCGAAGGAAATTTTTCATTGACTCCTGTTAAATGAACGCGTTCTAAGATTTGATTGACTTTCACTAATTTTTCAGCCTCCGTTAAATCACTAAACATGTCTAAAGGAAATTTAACATTTTCTTGGACAGTCATGGAGTCAAATAAGGCATTGCCTTGGAATAACATACCAATGCTATTTCTTAATGTCTTTTTTTCCTTTTTGGTTAATGTAGCAAAATCATCCTGATCAAATTTAATTTTACCCTGATCTGCTTGGATCAAATCCACAATACATTTTATTAAAACGGTTTTACCACTACCGCTTGCGCCAATTATTAAATTGCACATACCTGGTTTAAACTGCGCACTCACATCGTCGATAATCACTTTATCGCCAAAGGCTTTGTAGATATGTTGAATTTCTATCATGAGATTATAAAGGTACTTGTAAAGATAACAGATCTTCAAACTGATCTGCTCTACTAATTAGTTTTGCCACACCATCTTGATATAAAACCTGGGCTGGTTTGAATCTGGCATTGTAATTGCTTGCCATTTCATATCCATAAGCACCTGCGTTATAAAAAACCAATAAATCACCTTCTGCTATCTCAGGAATAGCCCTGTCCCAAGCAAAGGTATCAGTCTCACATATATTACCTACCACGGCATATTGCTTAGGTGGATTATTTGGACTAGTGATATTATCTATGTGATGGTATGCGTCATAAAACATCGGACGAATTAAATGATTCAGTCCTGTGTTCAACCCAGCAAAACTAATCTCTCCCGAAGTTTTTAAGACATTGACTTTGGCAATAAAAAATCCTGCTTCGCTGACCATATACTTACCTGGCTCAAACCATGCGGTCAATTGACGTCCGAATTTCTCTGATAGCTGCTTCATCACCTTATTTACCTCCGCACCTAATTGGGCCATATCGGTACCTTGTTCACCCGGCGCATAAGGCACTTTAAATCCACCACCAAAATCCAATACGTTTACCGTAGGAAAATGAGGAAGTAGGGTGTCAAATACCTCGGCAGATTTCATAAAAACCGCGACGTCTTTTATTTCACTTCCAGTATGAATATGTAAAGTATGAATATTGATTTTGTATTTTTCTTGGATCAATTTTAATGTATCCAATTGAGTGAGTGGAATACCAAATTTACTTTTAACGTGTCCGGTAGATATTTTCAAATTACCCCCTGCCATGACATCGGGTCTAATGCGCACCCCAATTGCTTTTGTCCCGCCAAATGTTTGACCAAATTTTTCTAAATTAGATAAGCTGTCAATATTCACATTCACGCCTAATTCAACAGCAGTGCTTATTTCATCAAACCCAACACTATTGCTTGTGTATAAAATATTGTTTGGCAAAAAGCCTACATGCAAAGCCAATTTAACTTCATTGATTGAGCTGCAATCAATATTGCAACCCATGTCCTTGATTACTTTTAAAATATGAATATTGGTTAAAGCCTTAGATGCGTAAAAAAATTTTGTTTGAGTGGACTCAAATTGCGCAAGTAAATTTTGGTATTGTTGTTCAATTTTTTCTGCGTGGTACACATACAACGGTGTCCCAAATTTTTCTGCTGCAGCATTTAAAGTATTGTAAGAAAGACTTGCGTTCATGCTATAAAGATACGGCCAGAACTAGGTTCTGGCCGTATCTTGGTTCAATATTTTTATGAAAAATCCTTAAGAGGGAAATCAATTACGCTTATACTACTGGACTTTCAGGAGTATCATCTTCTTCGTTTGATTCTGCGCTATAATCTCCAGTTTCTTCCTCAGTATTAGGAGACTCGGCTTGTTCGTTTTCTTCAGCTAAAGCTTCAGTTGTTTGCTCAAAAACGCTATTGTCTGTAAAGTCTTCTGGCTTGATTACGGTTGCTTCCACAATTTGTTCTGCCAATACTTCTTTAATCTTTGGTAAATCTTCTGTCGAGTTGATGCCAAAATAGTCCATGAAGTTTCTAGAAGTAGAATAAATCAATGGCTTGCCCGGAAGCATTTCGTTACGACCACTAATCACAATCAATTCCTTTTCTAATAATTTCTGCATCGAATAATCGCTGTTCACACCTCTAATGGCTTCCACTTCACCCTTTGTAATAGGTTGCTTGTAAGCAATGATGGCTAAAGATTCCAATGCAGCGTTGGATAAACGCTTCAAAAACTTATCACCGTTCAATTGTGCAATAGTAGAGTGGAAAGTAGGCTTGGTTAAAAACTGCCATCCACCACCGCTTTGCTTTAATTCAAAAGGGTAGTATTCGGTACTGTATTTTTCTTGGATACCTTCTAAAGCAGCTTCAACCTGCTCAAGCGAAATACGCTCTTCTAAGAATCCAAAAGCAGTATTGATTAATTCGGTGATATCATTTGCATTCAATGCTTTATCACTTGCAAAAACCAAGGCTTCGATATGCGGAATGATTTGACTTATTTCCATAATACTTTTGCTTATCCGTTTAATGCAGCTGCACCACTTACGATCTCTGTTAATTCAGTCGTAATGGCCGCTTGTCTTGCACGGTTATAAGATATTTTCAATGATTTCAACAATTCGTTGGCGTTTTCACTTGCTTTATCCATCGCGGTCATTCTAGCGCCATGCTCACTTGCATTGGCATCCAAAA
>JBILAW010000095.1:0-6648 GCA_044354025.1 Sediminibacterium sp. | reverse complement strand
TACTTGATAAGGAAAATCCTTAGTCACCATAATATGGTATAATTGTGCAGTAGGAAAATCTTCATCCGTCCAAGTTAAACCACCATTCACAGAAACTGCTCCACCACCATCATTCGCAGTAGCTAAACGTGTTGGATCTGTTGGATCAATCCATAAATCATGGTTGTCTCCGTGTGGTACTTTTATTTCTGTTTTAAATGTGACCCCACCATCGGTTGATTTATAAAAATTTACATTCAAACCATACACTATGTTTTTATCTTTTGGATCGGCCACAATGCGAGAATAATAAAAAGCGCGTTGACGCAATTTTCTTTCATTGTTCACTAATTTCCAATTCGCACCGCCATCATCGGAACGATATAATCCACCCTCTGGTGATTCTACAATGGCCCAAACACGATTACCATCTGCTGGAGATACTGCTACACCTACTTTTCCCACTACTGCTGGCATACCTGGATTTTTAGAAATCACTTTCCAGTTGGCACCACCGTCAACCGATTTGTACAATGCAGAAGTGCCTACATCGGCCCACATTTTATAAGGCGTTCTGTATACTTCCCAAATACTTGCATAAATAATTTCAGGATTTTGTGGATCAATTACTAAATCTTCTGCACCTGCTTTGTCATTCACGTATAAAACTTTATTCCAAGTTTTACCACCGTCTGTGGTTTTAAAAACACCACGCTCTTCATTCGGACCAAAAGCATGCCCCAAGGCCGATACATAAACGATATCTGGATTGGTTGGATGAATTCTTACTCTTGAAATTGATTGTGTATTTTTTAATCCTATATTTTTCCAAGTCTTTCCTGCATCGGTGGATTTATACATGCCATCTCCTTGCATGATATTACCTCTAAAAGCTGTTTCACCGGTACCTATATAGACAATGTCTGGATTAGACTCGGCCACAGCCACTGCACCCACACTAGAGCTAGTAATTTGACCATCGGTAACAGGTTTCCAATTCAAACCACCGTCTGTGGTTTTCCATAAACCGCCACCCACTGCTCCAAAATAATATTCTAATTTATTTTTACTACTTCCTGCTACACCTAGTGACCTTCCTCCTCTATTCGGGCCAATATTTCTCCAGTTCATCCCTTTCAAAGTAGAATCGCTGGTTTGAGCATGGCTATACTGTATAGCAAGAGCGGCTAATAATAATAAAGTAATACGCTTAAGATTTTTCATAGAATGATATTATGAGTGTGCTGTAATTTACAAAAAAAATGACATATTTGATTGAATACTAAAACGCTTCATAATTGGCTTAAAAATCAATCTTATAGCCCACTACGGGAATTAATCCAAGCAGGTAATTGTATTTGATACCGCCAATGCCTGCATCATAGAATTGTCTGACAGGGTTCTTCCTATTTGTAAGGTTTTGTACCCCTGCAATAAAACTACCAGTCATCTTTGTGTATTGCGTTTTCCATTGCATTTGTAAATCAATTCTAAAAATATCCGGAAGCCTTTCTTCGTAAATACGCGTGTTATCAAGCACCGTTGTTTTCTTGATAACTGATTGTGCAAGATTAATTGGTGTCACACGTACGCCTCCATGATTGGTAATTTTTAAATCTACTGCGATGGTGGATGTCTTTTTTGTTTGAAGATTCCATTCTTTTCCCGTTGTAACAGAAAAAATGCTGTTTGAATTGAATCTGGTGCTTCTCCAAATCAAATCTGAGGCTTGGTATTTTGATTGATATAAACTTAATGTACTAAGAAAATAAAATTGGTCATTCCAAAATCGTTCGAGGGTCATTTCAAGCCCATAATTTTTACCTTTCCCTTTGTTATTTAAGGCTGCAATCACATAATTGTCCTCCTGATTTAATAAACTAAAGCTACTGCGAGTAGATGCAGAGACTGGAATATTGAATAATGATTGATAATAGGCTTCTACTTTAAAATTCCAGTTCTGTAGTAATTGGATACTATAACCCACTACATAATGCTGCGCTTTACTAAAATCTAAATTCTTATTGGGTTGAATGGAATCGAGGCCGACTCTTATTCTAGCAAAATAATTACCCAATGGTTGTATTTGCGAATGCAGCCCATATCCCGCAGAAAAAAATTGTTTTTTTCCAGTTTGAATACGAACACCCATTCTCGGCTCTAGTGCAGCACTATGATTAAGTCCAAAATATTGACCATGCAATCCCGTTTGGAATCTGATTTTATTAGAAGGATCCCATTTCCATTGTAAAAAATATTGACTCAATCTTGTATTTCCATCTTCTTTTACTTTGTCTTTAAGCACATTACTCACTGCTTCTCTTTGATTTAAGAAAAAGTTTTTCCCATTGGTATTGAACCCAACTTTGATTAGATTTTTTTTATTTATTTTATGTGTAGCTGTGACAGATAGAATCGCATTTGTTTCTTGGAATTGATTATTTCTGGTTACTATTAATGGGCCATTGATTTTATTGTAGTAATTATCTTCTTCTCTATAATTTGTTCCGTTGAAACTATAAATTGTTTTAAGGGATGTTTTATTGCCAATATTTAAATTATGGATCAGCCCAGTTGATCCTGTATTGCTAAGATCCAGGGTGCCACTCCTTGTTGATGCATTTTGATTGAAATTATACGCATCATTTAGTGCAATTCTATTTTGGCGACTTAATCCACCAAAACCAAAAAAGGAGAATGTACCCACCTTTTTTGTTGGCAGATTGATATGATAAGAAAGATCTTGAAACCTAGTGCTAGCATCACTAATTTTAAACCCCAATTGTTCCATTAAAGTTAAAAACCCATAACGATAATTGACCAAGTAGGAACTCTTACTGCCTTTTTTAAAATAACCTTCTGTCGTTAAATCCACCCCAATTGTACTTGCAGAAAAGCTAAACTCTCTTTTACTATTATTTCCTTTGCGCAAATAAATATCAAACACGCCAGATAGGGCATTCCCATATTCAGATGGAAATGCGCCAGTGAGGAAATCCGAATTAGCAAGTAATTGTGCGCTTAATATAGAAATGCCTCCTCCTGAAGTTCCTACTCTTGCAAAGTGATTGGGATTAGAAATTTCAACGCCTTCCATTCTCCACAATAATCCATTGGGTGCATTTCCACGAATACTTAGGGAATTTTGATCTCCAGTGCTTGATACACCAGGAAAGGAAGTAGCAATTCTTGAAGGATCATTTAATCCAGCTGCAAACCTTCTTGTTTCTTCCACACTAAACATTCTACCACTCACTAATGCCGCATCATTAATTGGTCTAGTTTTATTTTGTCCGTTCTGCACAATGACTTCTTGATTGATATTGATATCTTCTTCCATTTCAATAGACAAAAAAGTTTCTTTCCCTGATTCAATAGCAATATTTGGAATAGTGATTGTCTTATAGCCAATAAAACTAATTCTGATACTATACCTACCTACTGGGATAAAATCAAACTTAAAATTACCCTCTTTATTGGCAATCGTATTTTTATTGATATCACCGATTAGCTCAATTGTGGTGCCACTGAGGACCGTTTTAATGGATTTATCAATGGTTGATCCGCGCAAGGTTTGTGAAGGCTTTTCCTGAGCAGATGCTTGATTCAAAAGCAAAATAAGAAGTAGGAAAAATAATTTTGTTTTCAATGCTATATATTTTGAGGCGCTTTTGAATTTAAGTTAATTAAAATAATTAAAACAGATACGCAAATTGGGTGATTATCCTAGAATTGTCGTTAAGTATTGATTTACAATGATATTACGAAAAAAGGTGTTATTCAATCGCCTTCAAAGTTGCCTTTAAAATGGAAAAAAATAGAAATAACTGGTGTTTTTAGAAAAAGCTATTTGGTGCAAAGATTATGGAATCAATGAACTTTAGAAGTAATAATTTTTTTTATTTTTTATACTATCAATTGTTAGTATAATTGTACCTGATTTGACCTTAATTGGCTTTGTTTATCCTATAGATTTATATTAATAAAATGAATACATTTTTTGACTATCAAAATACACAAGTAGCAAACTTACCATTGCATCTTAGAAAGTATATTGTGCCTCAAGACTATGAAAAGTATACTCCTGTAGATCATGCGGTATGGCGTTATGTAATGCGCCAGAATTATAGTTATTTAAAAAATGTGGCGTACTATCCTTATATACCTGGTCTAAAAAAAGCAGGATTGACGATTGAGAAAATTCCAAGTTTACAAGAAATTAATGATGCACTAACTGCTATTGGATGGGGTGCGGTAACAGTAGATGGATTTATACCACCTGCTGCATTTATGGAATTTCAAGCTTATCGTGTATTGGTAATTGCAGCGGACATAAGACAACTAGAACATATTGAATATACATCCGCCCCAGATATCATTCATGAATCTGCAGGGCATGCGCCAATTATTAGTGATACCAAATACAATCAATACTTAAGTTATCTGGGAACCATTGGCACCAAAGCATTATTCTCTTCTAAAGATTATGCTTTGTATGAATCTATCAGAGCGCTTTCTATTTTAAAGGAAACGCACAATGTAGATCAAAAGGAGTTAGCTGAAGCAGAAGCTTTGGTTTTATACAACCAACAAAACTTAGGAGCACCTTCCGAGATGGCTTTATTAAGTAGACTTCAATGGTGGACTGTTGAGTACGGATTGATTGGGTCTCTTGATCAACCTAAAATTTATGGTGCGGGTTTACTTTCCTCAATTGGTGAAAGCGCATCCTGCATGGATCCTAAGGTTAAAAAAATCGAATACACCATTGATGCATTAAAAGTTGGATACGATATTACAAAAGAGCAACCACAACTTTTTGTTACACCAACATTTCAGAATTTAATTGATGTGCTAGAAGCATTTGAGTCCACGATGGCATACAGAGTTGGCGGACTTGAAAGTGTAACCAAGGCAATAGAATGTAAAAATATTTGTACAGCAGTATTTAGTTCAGGATTGCAATTGTCTGGCGTGTTTAGTAAAGTGCACGCAGGTACCAATCATACAATTAAATACATCAATACACAGGGACCAAGTTCACTTGCTTTTAAGGATCAACAGATAGAAGGCCATGATGTACATTACCATGCCCATGGATTTGGATCTCCTGTTGGTAAGCTAAAGGATGCTACTAAGTCATTAGAAGACTACACCACAGCAGATCTTTTATCGGCGGGTATGATGGTAGATCATGTGATTGCATTGGCATTTGAGAATGGCATTGTAGTAGAAGGGAAATTAGTAGGTCAGACTTATATGGAAGATAAATTGGTCTTACTCAGTTTTGCAGATTGCAAGGTGGGAGACATGGAAGGCAATGTATTTTTTGAACCAGCTTGGGGTATGTTTGATATGGCTGTTGGCGATACCATTGTTTCTGTATTCAATGGATCGGCAGATAAAAAAATATTCGAAGACCAATTGCATATCTCTGAACAACCGACCCACCAACAAAACTATACCGCTAAGGACTTACAATACCAATCTTTATTTAAACAAATAAGAGTGTATAGAGAACAAGGCAAGTCAGATGAATCCTTGAATCAAATTTGGCAAGCCATTCAAAATAATTTTGAAACAGATTGGCTTGGTGCTATGGAGTTATTGGAATTAGCAGATACGATGCCAACACTACAAGCATTGGCCAACAAATTGAGAACTTATTTAAATGCACAGGCTAGTACTTATCCGGCATATTCAAAATTAATCAAGGATGGCTTAAAAATAATTGATACTAAACTAAAGTTTGAATAATAGCCCAAGCCAATTCAGTTTCGTTATTAAAGAGCGCAGCTTTGATTTCTTGAATTTTTTCCGAAGACAATTTTAATTCATTTGAAGTATTGAATACAGGCGCCATATTGGTATTTGCTAATTGCGCTTTTTCATTAGGGGTGAATGAATCACACTCTTTAATTGCTTTAGGCAGCTGGTCAAATCCAATACCCAATTTTGTATTTGGCTTTTCTACTTTAAATAAATTTTCTTCTGTAATCCTTGCATACCAATCTCCGCCAAGACGCGCCACTAAATCTAATTTCGCTTGATCAATATGATTGCTTGCATCAAGGATGGATTCATGTAGATGTATTTTTTTAATTTCTGCCAATACCAAATTACCAGCACCTGCTTGCGCACCTAATGCAATCACTTCTTGTACAATACATTCCAATTGAATAGGTGCTTCCGCTACCCTTGGTGGTCTTACCAATTCAGATGCCAATTCGGTAAATCCTGCTTTTGTAAATTCATTGGTTCCTTTAGGATAATCACAACTTGACAAAGACACTTGTTGCACCATATTGTAATTCACAATATTAATCACACATTCTGGCACGACTTTAATATTTTCAAGGGTATGCTTAGTGGTATTATCTCTTACTCTACGGGATGGAGAGAAAATACAAATTGGCGGGTTCATGCTAAACAAATTAAAAAAACTGAAAGGGCTTAAGTTCACATTTCCCTCTAAGTCAATGGTGGATGCAAAGCAGATGGGCCTAGGCGCAATCGCATATTGTAAATACTGTTGTATTTCTTGTGTGCTTAGTTGATCCGTGTCTAAAGTTAGCATGTAGATATATTTAATCTAATTTTTTTAGTGCCAAGATAGACCAATCAGTGGCTTCGGCCTTAATGGTATTCACTAAAGTACCCAATCCGTCG
>JBILAW010000094.1:0-6803 GCA_044354025.1 Sediminibacterium sp. | reverse complement strand
TTTCTACTTGATCTAAAATAATAGATTGTTGACCATCTGCCACATCGCTATCCATTTCTACCCCTCTATTGATTGGGCCTGGATGCATGATTAAAATTTCTTTATTTAATTTTTGAAGTCTTGCCTTCGAAATACCATAAGCTAAGTTGTATTCCCTTAGAGATGAGAATAGAGGTTGATTTTGACGTTCTAATTGAATTCTAAGGACATTCGCCACATCGCACCAAGCAAGTGCTTTATCAATATTATATTCTACTTGAATACCCAATGCTTCTTGTAAGTAGGTTGGAATTAAAGTAGGTGGCCCAGAAACCATCACCTCCGCGCCCATTTTCTTTAAAAGATAGATATTACTTAAAGCAACCCTGCTATGCATGATATCGCCTATGATGGCTACTTTCAAGCCTTCAATTTTGCCTAGTTGCTCTTGCATTGAAAAGGCATCTAATAAGGCTTGTGTTGGATGTTCATTGATGCCATCTCCTGCATTGATAATTGGAGCATCAATATGTTTTGACAAATAATGTGGGGCACCTGAAGCGCTGTGTCGCATGACCACCATGTCCACTTTCATACTCAGGATATTATTCACCGTATCCAACAATGTTTCTCCTTTCGCTGCTGAAGAACTTGATACGGTAAAATTGACCACATCTGCAGACAAGCGTTTTTCTGCTAATTCAAATGAGATTCTTGTTCGGGTAGAATTTTCGTAAAAAAGATTGACAATCGTGACGTCTCTAAGTGTCGGTACTTTTTTAACTGGTCTCTGAAGGACTTCTTTAAATTGAGTTGCTGTAGATAAAATAAGTTGAATATCCTCCGTTTGGAGGTCCTTGATACCAAGAAGATGTTTGGTAGATAGTGCCATTAAAAAACAAAATTAATATATTTTATTGATCTAACAAGATTACATCGTCCACTCCGTCATTTTCTTTCCATCTCACTTTTACCTTAAAAGGGGTCAAAGTATCCATTTCCTTACCTGAAAAGTCGGGTTGGATAGGCAATTCTCTACTTGGTTTACGGTCTACTAAAACGCATAATTTTACTTTGGAAGGGCGTCCAAAAGCCAATAAAGCGTCTAAAGCGGCCCGAATGGTGCGCCCTGTGAATAGGACATCGTCTATCAAAATCACGGTTTTACCTTCAATACTAAAGGGTAGATCCGTCTGGGTTGCAACATGCAATTCCCTTCTAATATCGTCCCTATAAAAAGTAATATCTAATTTACCATAAACCACCTGATCTGCAGGAAGTTCTTGGTGTAGGGCAGCTACAATACGATCACTTAAAAAAACACCTCTAGGTTGCAGCCCTATGATTACAGTATTATCCAGGCCCGGATGGGTCTCCAAAATTTGATGAGACAGCCTTTTGATAATGCTTGGAAGTTGTTGCTCACTGATTAGGATCATTCCTTAAAATTTGACTAAAAATACAGCTTTTTTGGATGTAAATTGCAGCTATGCTGTCCTTAAAAACACTCACACTTACTCAATTTAGAAATTATATTCAAAAGCAGTTTGAATTTGATACTAGAATTGTTGGTATTGTAGGTGCGAATGGAACAGGAAAAACCAATATTTTAGACGCAATCTATTATCTCTCTTTCACAAAAAGTTACTTTAACCGACCCGATGCGCAAAATGTCCATCATGCTTTTCAAGGGATGCGGGTTGATGGTCAATTTGATTTCACTGGAAATACAACTCAAGTCACTTGTATTTTAAGAGAAACAGGCAAGAAAGAATTTTATTTTGATGAACAGTTATATCCAAAGTTGTCACAACATATTGGGAAAATACCAACTGTGATGATTGCGCCAGACGATGTACAAATTATCACAGGCACAAGTGAAGAAAGAAGAAAGTTGATGGATAGTTTGTTGTCACAAATTGATGCTAATTATTTACGTTTATTGATACAATACAATAAAGTACTTCAACAAAGAAATAGTCTTTTAAAATGGTCTGCAGAACAAGGCACTATAGATGAAACTTTATTAGACACATTGGATCAACAGTTAGTGGAATATGGTGCACCTATTTTTGAACTAAGAACAAAACTATTGAATGAGTGGCTGCCCATAGTGCTTCGACTCTATGAATCCATTGCAGGCAATGCGGATGCGATTCAAATTCAATATCAATCCAGCCTTCAAAATAATCAGTTTAAGGATTTATTACAACAAGCTTTACCAAAAGATAAAGCCATGCAAAGAACTACTGTAGGCATTCATAAAGATGATTTAATGATTACAATACAAGAACAGTCTTTTAAACAAGAAGCATCTCAGGGTCAAAGAAAAAGTTTATTGTTTGCCATTCGATTGGCAGAATGGGAATTATTAAAAAAAGTAAAAGGGTTCTCTCCTATTTTATTGATGGATGATATTTTTGAAAAATTAGATGAACAAAGAATGGCCCATTTATTGGGTTGGGTAGCTACATCTACGGATGGCCCTGTGTTTATAACGGATACGCATAAGGCACGTGTAGCAGATCTTTTGGGTAGATACGTAGAAAATTTCCAACTGATTGAATTATAAAATAGTAATTTAGCAAAATGGCAACATTCAAAATTGGAGATGCATTAAAACAAATGGTGCAAGAGAATACCAAATTAAAAAATGGTATTAGAGCGGTTCAGATTGAAGCTGTTTGGGAAGAAATTATGGGGGTTACTGTTGCTAAGTACACTGACAAGATTTATATTTTTGATCAAAAATTATTCATTCATACCAATGTGGGGCCACTTAAAAATGAATTGGGTTTTCAAAAAGTTCAAATCATTGAAAGGGTCAATGAAAAAATGGGTGAAAAAGTAATTACGGATGTGGTCATTAAATAAGAAAAGTATTGCTACTTTTTCTTTTCTAAAACATCTCGCATTAAGTCATTCATGGTAATGACGCCTTTAAATTCTATTTGATCAAAAACAGGTAAATACCTTGTTTTATACACATTCATTAAAATCATACAACGTTCTAATTCTTCTTGTAAACCAATGACAGGTAAATCTTTTGTCATGATTTCTTTCACTGTGGTTGAATCTGAATGTCTTCCTTGTAATTTAATTTTATGGGAATAGTCTCTTTCCGACATGATGCCAAGAAATTGATTGTCCTCCATGACCACTACATAACTTAAATTTTCGGATTGCATAATAGTTAATGCATCCAAAACAGGCGTAGTCGGAGCTACAATATTAAAATGTGGCCCTTTTTTTTCTAAAATTGTATTGATTTTTGACATAAAACAGGATTTAAGTAGACTTGTTTTCCTAAGTTACGATTTAAATCATTAACACTGATCACCTATTTTTTTAAGAAGTCAATATAACTTTGCTTCTCCATGATCCTAGATCCATTCATGATCACCACAGTTGGCCAAACCCTGGCGGCCGTCTTAATCATGGTCATATCCCCTATTAAGATTGGAATATTGAGGTTAAGTTGCAATGCATTTGCTTTATCTGCAGTGATTAAATAGACCTGTTGGTTTTTTTCTTGGATCCTGGAAATAAGCGTTTCCCATGGAACAGATGCATCTATATTGCCTGCAAAAATAAGTACATAAGGATTGTTAGTGTTAAACATTGCTTCTGTCGTATCTACATTGTTCAAAGTGAATAAACTAAAATCAACAATTTTAGCCACTAGACCATTTCCTTTTTGAATCAATACTTCCTTACGATCTTGGTACACATAAGTACTATCAAAATCTGTTGGAAATTGATTGATATCAAATTGAACATTTTTGCCATCCTTTTTGAAAGACATTTGAATGGATACACTGTCTGGAATAGCCCCTTCAGGAACTTTCATTTGTTCTTGAATATCATTGCCTCTTTTATATGGTAAGCAGTCAATGATTGGTAGATGTTGTAACACATAGTATTGGCCATAGCCCACTGCTCCTGTTGATAGTATTAATAAAAAGATACCCAATGCTTTATGCAAATTGCTCTTTACTTTCTTGTGGTTAAAAAGTAAGATGATGATAGCAAACATCAATACCAAATCTTTAATGAATGACACTTTAGGAGTTAGTGGAATACAATCTCCAAAACAACCACATGTCTTAATTTTACCTGAGAACAAAGCATAGCCTGTAAGGAATGTAAAGAATACAATCAATCCTAGTAATAACCATAAGGTTTGTTTATAAGGAAATTTAATTAACAACGCAATACCTGCAACAATTTCAAGGGTATTCATGCATAAGGCAAATGCAAGACTGTAATCATCTAAAAAAGCAATTCCCCAAACTTCAAAAAATTCTTGCATTTTGTAACTCAAACCCAATGGATCATTGGCTTTGATTAATCCAGAGAAAATAAATAATAGTCCTACAGACCATCTTAGAATTTTCAAAAATGCTTGCATAGAATTAATGTTTTCCTTCAGAAATTTGTATCAACGCAAAAGTGGCATAGTTTAAGATATCTACAAAATTGGCATCAATACCTTCGCTAATCAAAGTCTTACCATCATTGGTTAAGATTTGTCGAATACGCAATAGTTTTACCAAGATTAAATCAGCATAGCTTTCTTGACTCATATCTCGCCAAGCTTCTCCATAATCATGGTTTTTGTCCATCATGGTAGATTTAGCGAAATCTACATTTTGCTGGTATAAGCTTTGTACTTGAGCAACAGGCATGTCTTCTACCTTAGGGTCATCTAATTTTAGTTGTATCAATCCAATTACAGCGTAATTGATAATGCCCTTAAATTCATCTTGTATACCGTCGTCAACTTTTTGAAAGCCTTTATCTTGAATAGTTCTAATTCTTAAAGCTTTTATAAAAATCTGGTCTACCACCGAAATGATTCTTAGCACACGCCATGCAGTACCATAATCTTTGGTCTTCTTAATAAAAATATCGCTGCAAGAAGCGATTGCTTGATCATATTGTGCAGAAGTTTGACTCATGAAATAACAACAAATTACACGGTTAGTTAATATCTTTGAACAGTTGCAAGATAATCAATAAGGCCCTTAAATTAAAACTATGTTTAAAATCCATTTAAAGGATACGGTACTCGACTTAACGACCCCCATCGTGATGGGTATTTTGAATGCGACACCAGATTCTTTTTTTAAGGGGAGCCGAATGGAAGCAATTGATTTAGGTGTTCAGAAAGCCACGGAGATGGTCAATTATGGAGCTAGTATCATTGATATTGGAGGACAAAGTACAAGACCTGGAGCCGAGCTCATTACAGAAGCAATTGAAATAGAACGTGTAGTTCCAATGATTGAAGCGATACATGTAATACTACCTCAAATACCTATCTCCATTGATACTTATCATGCTGGTGTAGCCAAAGCAGCAATCAATGCTGGGGCTTTAATAGTCAATGATATAAGTTGTGGCAATTTTGATTCTAATATGATTTCAACAGTGGTTGCCAATCAGGTTGGATATATTGGCATGCATCAAACTGGTGGGCCAGGATCCATGCACGAGGTTTTATCTAGAACCAATATCATGGACACCTTGATAGATTATTTTATGCATAAAAAAAGGCAATTTGCTGAAATTGGATTGACAGAATGGATCATGGATCCAGGTTTTGGTTTTAGTAAAACCATAGAAGAAAATTTTGAGTTAGTAAAATCACTTACGCAATTAAAGTCCTTGGATTTACCCATCCTTTTAGGGGTATCCCGAAAATCTAGTATTTATAAAACATTAGGGGTAGATGTAGATGCCGCTCTGAATGGCACAACGGTACTGAATACAATTGGATTACAAGCTGGTGCCAATATCTTAAGGGTACATGATGTGAAAGAAGCCAAGGAAGCGATTCTACTTATAGCAAAAATGAATGCATAAAAAAAGGCCAAATTAAATTTGGCCTTTTTTTTGTTGAATCAATTCAACTTATTTTTTTGTTACATCTTGAATTTCAAGATCGAATACTAAATTAGAATAAGGTTTGATTGCACCGTTTGCTTGAGGGCCATAAGCCAACATAGCAGGAACATAAATTGTACCTTTTCCACCTTTACCAAAATATTTTAATCCAATTTCCCAACCTGGGATCACTGCACCAGTACCGATATTTACATCAAATGGTTTTGCTGTAGGATCGTTTGGTTTGATATTGGTATCAAAGGTTTCACCAGCAATGGTATAGCCTTTGTAATAAACACTAGCAATCTTAGTTGTGTCTACTTTATTAGCAGCATCTCCTGCTTCTTTCAATACAACGAATACCCCTTCTGGAGATTCAACTGCAGTGATTTTATTTTTTGCTAAGTATGCTTTAATCACATCTATTTCTCTTTTCTTTTCTGCTTCTGTTTCTTTTTTGTAATCCGCATCTACTTTTGTAACATCAGTGAATACATCTAAGATTTCTGCTTTACCTAAAACAATATCCTTTGTTTTAAAGATTTCATTTAATTGCAATACACCCAATTTAGCAAGTGTATCAAGGCTTAAAGAGAATTCTATTTTGTCACCTTTCTTACATTTCATCAAGATTTCAGTAAATGTGTATTTGCCTAAGCTTGCTGTATCCACAGGAAAATAAACTGGAATTAAACCAAAAGTAGAACTCAATGTGGTATCCTTACTTTTTAATTTGTATTCAATGTTAATTTTAACAAATTGGCCTTGTTCTAATTTCTTTTGATTGCCCTCACCATGTGTAATTTTATACATCATGCCTGAAGGTGCTTTTTCGTAACTGTTACAACTTGCAAACAATACAATTGCAGCTACTAATTTTAATGTTGATTTGATCATTTTAGTTTAATTGTGTTAATTGAGATTTATATGTTTCT
>JBILAW010000093.1:0-6825 GCA_044354025.1 Sediminibacterium sp. | reverse complement strand
ATGAGCTATAGGTCCAATCAAAAGAAATATAATTTTGCTACTGGAGTTTCTTTACAAAATGCAGTGCTAGATGGTGAGAATATCAGTTTAAAAACAAGACTGAGTCAAAGTTTTCAAGATATCTTGCCTAATGCAACTTTCAGGTACAACTTCTCCCAAACTAAAAATTTTAATTTAGATTATCGTACCTCAACCAATCAGCCTTCTATCACCCAATTGCAACCGGTATTGGATCAAAGCAATATCAATAGACAGTCTATAGGTAATCCAGATTTAAAAAGAAGCTATGTACATAATTTGAATATTCGTTTTTTCAGTTCTAAGATTTTAGCAGGTAAAAGTTTCTTTTCTACATTGAACGCGTCTACTACAAATAATTCGATCGTCAATTATGATAGCGTTTTACCAAATCGTACAATTCTTACAAGACCTGTCAATGTCAATGGAGCCTATAGAATCAATGGTTCTATGAATTATGGCTTTGGTATCAAAAAATTAAAATCAAGACTTAGTTTTGGCTTAAATGCAGGTTTAAATAATAATATCTCTTATGCGAATGGCTTATTAAATACCATTGTGACAAAATCTACTGGTCCTAGTATGTCGTATACGTATATTGTAGATGATGTCATTGATATCAATTTGACTGCTCGTTATTCCTTTAGCAATACAAATAATGCAATCAATCCAACTTTGAATACCAACTTTTTGACAAAAGTTTTTGGTGCAGACATGACCAATTACTTGCCATTCAATATCGTATTGAATCAATCTTTCAACTATGCCATTAATACGGGTCGTGCCGAGGGATTCAATACAGCAATACCAATTTGGAATGCAAGCTTTTCTAAATTTTTCTTGAAAAACAAGAGAGCAGAAATTAAGATGAGTGCTTTTGACTTATTGAATAAGAATATTGGTATTAGCAGAAACGTATCTCAGAATCAGATTGTGGATAGATCTTATAATGTAATTAGCCAATATTTTTTATTGAGCTTTACTTATAGTTTACAAAAATCTGGATTAGGGGGTGGCGCAAGAGCAGGAGGCATGATGATTAGAATGTAAAATTTATAACAGACAATAAAGTAGTTATCTTTGATCAATCATTTTCAACACAATAATTATTATAAAGAAATAAAAATAGCTTTTATGAAAAAAATACAACTACTGCTTGGCTTGTTGATTGCTTTAACTAGCATTACGACACTGGCTACTGCACAAATGAAGGAAGGAAAAATTAGTTATGAGCGTAAAATTAATATGCACCGTAACCTACCTGATCCTCAAATGAAGTCGATGGTCCCTGAATTTAGAACAGACAAATTTGAATTGATTTTTAATGAGTCTGTGAGCTTATTTAGATCAGTAGTAGATGATGAAGCACCCGATCCGTTTGCCAATGCTGGCGGAGGAGGCGGTGGTGGTATGCGCATGAATTTTAGAATGCCAACAGCAAATACTTTTACAGATGTTGCAAAACAAATGCAATACGAGGAACGTGCATTTTTTGAAAAAGAATTTTTAATTGTAGATTCTTTAAAGCAATACAAGTGGAAATTATCAGAAGAAACTAAAACCATTGCAAAACAATTATGTAAGAAAGCCACTACGATGATTACAGCGCCTCAGATGCGTATGCGTGTTAGCATAGGCGGCGGTGGCAACAATACAGACACTGCAGCGAATACGCCAAGAGCTCCAAAAGAAACTGAATTGGTGGTTTGGTATGCAGAGAATATCCCAGTATCATTTGGTCCTGATAATTATAGTGGATTGCCAGGTGTGATTATGGAGATAGATCAAGACAATGGCGCAACAGTTACCACTGCTGTGGAAGTGAGTGCGAAGTATCCAAAAAAAGAATTGGTTGCACCAACAAAGGGTGATAAAATGAATAGAGCGCAGTTCCAAGAAAATATGCAGAAGTTAATGCAAGAAATGCAAAGAGGTGGAGGTATTAGAATGGGTGGAATGAATATCCGTGTTGGAGGTAATTAGCCATTTATTTGATTAATAATTTTTCGAGATAGATTTTAAAAAGGGGACGCAACTGCGTCCCCTTTTTTTATGGAATCAAGTTCCATCTCCAACCCAATGCGAGTGTCCTATTATCTCCTAAATAATAAGCATAAGCATTGTTTCCTCTGACACTAAAGTTTTTGGTGGCCATGCTGGCATAATATTGATCCGTCAGGTTTAAACATTGGAACCAGAACTCGTGTTTTTTTATGCTGTAATTCACTCTTAGGTTCAATACATCAAATCCAGTGTAGCGAGTAGCATTGATCTCGTCCATAAAATAACTAGACTGGTGTTGCCATTCTATAGATGAGCTTAAAGCAGCATTCCATTGACTTAATACAGTCAGGTTACTAAAAAAACGAGGTGCAGCCACCATTTCGTTATTGCTAATATCTGTTCCCTTTAAAATGGTATTGACGTAAAGATGTTTTGCATTGCTACCATTAAAATTGAATTGCAATAATTTACTAAAATTATATTTCAGTTGGTATTCTATACCGTAGTGTTTTGTTTGACCTGTATTTTGATTCAGGTTCACGCCATCTGCTTGTCGGACTGAGATAATTTCATTGCGGCCATTCAATTGGTATAGAGACCATTCGATATAACCATTGGGGATACTAAGCCAAGATCCAATTTCATAATTCGAAAAACTTTGCGGTAACAAATAAGGTACACGAATGGCATTGTAAATTTCGGTGATTTGAGGAGGCACAAAACCTTCGCTATAATTTAAATAGCCTCCCCAATTCAATTGATTGTATGTTAAACCAATTTTAGGCGCCCAGTTGGTGAATAGGTTATTGGAAGAGGGCGTTCCAGAAGCTAATTTATTTTTAAATTGATAATTAAATTGGTCGTACCTCAATGTGGCATTGATGCGCAGACGATTCGCAATGGGTTGAATCCAATTGATATAGATGGCTTTGTTATAAATAGTTGTTTGATAGTTGGTAATTAAACTGTCAATGGCTTTTCTTGTATAGCTTGTAAATTTATTAAGCGTCGTGTCTTTAAAAATATCAATATAGTTGGCTACTAAACCTTGATTTGTTGCATCCATGTAACCACCTAGTAAAATTTTTGACTTGAATTGCTTTACATTCATTTGATGTTGTAGATCAAGTACATAAGCATCAAAACGGTTTGAATTAATCTGTCCCCTAAACTTTGTTGGATTGGGCGTTGAGGCAATAAGATAAGCTGGATTTTGACCCATAGTGTTCCTGCGGTATAAAAGGTTCACTGTTGTTTTCTGTGTTGCACTCCAAGCATAGGATAAGTTTTGTCTAACACGAAACAAGTCCAATTTTCGATAGGCAAAGCTTTGCTGTGTGGTATAATTTCTTGCCTGAAATTTTAAGCTATCCACCGTCCCAGTCATCTGGCCATCATAATGGATATATTGCAGTTGTTGGTATCCTGTCCATTTTTTCTTAAATGTAAAATCTCTTTTTATGCTCAAAGCCGTTTTAGTATAATCGCTGTATTCAAGTTGTCCATTTTTTTGTCCTATCTGACTAAGGTAGACCGCCCATCCCGATTTTTCTCCTGCTTTGTTCCAAGCCAAGTCGGATTTTAAGAGTCCATTGTTATTGATATGATTGCTAATAGACAATTGATTTTTGATGGGTCTTGGTGCGTGTATAAAATTTACAACTCCACCAATCGCTTCTGCGCCATACAATGCCGAAGCAGGTCCCTTAATGACTTCGATTTGCTGAATGGCGGCCGTATTGATTTCGATGAGGGCATTGTTGCTAAATAATCCACTTGTTCTAATTGGCAGACCATCCTCTAGGTAGAGGTATAATCCTTTCAAAGAAACTGGCTGTCTGATAGACATCATATGTTGTTCGTTCCCAATGCTGGGCATAAAGACCCCACTGACCTTATTCAATAAAAAATCAATCCTGACTGCTTTAGCTTCCTGAATCTGCTTTTGACCCAATACACTTATCGCAATGGGGGATTCAATTCTTTTTTCTTTTGATTTATTGGCAGTGACAATCACCGTTTGCAAACTCGTATCCGTAAGCTTGACTGCTTTTTCTTGGCTGGAGGCTATAATAGGCGTAGAAAGGGATAAAAAAAGAAAAAATTTAAAATGAATTTGCATAGATGCAAATTTAGTAGTTAATTTATTCTAGATTCATTATCGTATCAAGATTTATTCATTTTAATGACACCCAATATGAAAGCTTTGATCATTGCAACCACAGTATTCTTTTTTGTTCTAAACGCTCAGGCTCAAGTATGGTCTGTCCAAAAACAAGCGCTTACAATCAATGAAGTATTGAATGATAGAATAGACAATTTGTTGCCTAAGTTAATGGATGAAGCCAACATCGATTGTTGGCTTATTAGTTCAAGAGAGTATAACGAAGACCCCATCTTAAAAACCTTTTTACCTGCAGAATGGCTTTCTGCAAGAAGAACAACCATATTGGTTTTTTATAGAGACAAAAAAAATAATACTTTAAAAAGTTATGCCATAGCAAGATACCAAGTTGGCAAGCGTATTCAAGCGGCATGGAATCCCGAAAAAGAGCCCAATCAATGGAAAGCGCTTTCAAAGTTAATTGATAGTTTAAACCCTAATCAAATTGGCTTAAACACTTCTATGGATTATGGACATGCAGATGGATTGCATTTGACAGAGTTCAACGAACTTAAAAATGCAATGTCGCCTAACCAATTGAATAAAATTGTATCTGCCCAAAAATTAGGTGTTGCTTGGCTAGAAACAAGAACAGAAAAAGAAATGGCTTTGTATCCAACCCTACTTGCTATTTCCCATCAAATCATCAAGGAAGGATTTAGCAATCAAGTGATACAACCCAATCAAACTAGTACCAATGATTTGGTTTGGTGGTTCAGACAAAAATTAATTGATCTTGGATTATCAACATGGTTTCATCCATCAATTGAAATTCAAAGAAGGGTGAGCAATGAAAAAGATGACATCATTCGCCGCGGAGATTTATTGCATGTGGATTTTGGAATCAGTTATTTAAGACTCAATTCGGATGTGCAAGAGCATGCTTATTTATTGTTACCAAATGAAACTGCTGTCCCTGCTGAATTGGTTGCTGCATTTAGTAAGACCAATAGACTACAAGATATTTTAACAACCAATTTTAAAACTGGTAGAACAGGTAATGCAATTTTAGCTGCTTCAATTCAGCAAGCAAAAGCAGAAGGCATCCAGCCAAGTATCTATACACACCCAATCGGATTCCATGGTCATGCAGCAGGAACGACAATTGGTATGTGGGATATGCAGCAAGGGGTTCCAGGTTCGGGCGATTATTCGATGCGTCCAAATACATGTTACTCGATTGAGCTCAATGCCACACATACCATTCCGGGATGGAATAAACCTGTAAGAATTGCATTAGAACAAAATGGCTGTTATAATGGATCAAGTTTTGAATACCTTGACGGCCGTCAAAAAACAATACATATTATCCAATAAAAAAAAGACGCTACGTAGTAGCGTCTTTTTTTTATTCATCCTATTTTCTTTCAATCTGGTTCTTATTTTATCCTAGGAAGAGCTTTACAATAAAGTATGTCACCGCAGCAAGTACTGCACTCACGGGGATGGTTAATACCCATGCCCAAAGTAAATTGGTTGTTACACCCCATCTTACTGCGCTTAATCTTTTTGTTGCACCAACACCAATAATGGATCCAGTGATGGTATGCGTTGTTGAAACAGGGATACCCATCTGTCCTGTAAAGAACAAGGTAAATGCACCAGCTGTTTCAGCAGCAACACCTTCTAGAGGAGTCACTTTGGTGATTTTAGACCCCATTGTTTTAACAATTTTCCATCCACCACTCATGGTACCCATACCAATAGCCAAATAACATGCTACTGGAACCCAACTTGGAAGGGATGCAAAATCTTGTATCGAACCACTTGCAATTAATGCTGCTCCAATAATACCCATTACTTTTTGTGCATCATTACCGCCGTGACCAATACTAAATGCAGCAGAACTAAATAACTGTAATTTTTTAAACATATTACCTACTGATAGCGCTGTAGGTGTTTTGATTTTCTCGACATATAAGTAAATCAAAATAAAAATAAGTGCCGAACCAAAAATACCATTTACAATCATGGTATTGTCTGCTTTATCAATCTCATCAGCAAAAGTTTTCTCGATATTAAAACTGGTCAGCTTCGCTTTTACTTTGTCAATATTTTTAGGCTGAATAGGATAAATCTGATTGATAAGCGTAACGGTAGAATCCATCGTAATGGTTCCAGCTAAAAATAATTTTACGGGTGCTTTATACTCTTCTGTGATGACCTTCGCCTTATCATATGCTGTTTTCGCCGAATCATTTTCTGGCGCTTTGGCTTCTAATACTAAAAAGTCGTTCGCGTTTCTTACTGCATCTTTTAATTTACTGACTGCAATTTGATCCAACCAGCCACTGTCTTTAGCAACTTTTCCAATATAGCTTGCACTAGTATTATCAAAATTTTCGATGAATGGGTGTACGGAATTAAAACTTGCAGTGGCTTTTGTTAATTTCTCTTCTGTTAGCTGTAATTTTTTTGATAGAATAGTATCTGTTTCTCCATATCCATTTAAATTTGTTAATTCAGACTTTAATGCAGCCACTTCAGTCTTATATTTATCAATACCATAAAACTTTTGTGCATTCTCGTTCATTTTACTATTCTCAAAATAGTCAAACAAAAAAGCGGTCAATAAAGTAGTGACTACAATGATGGCTATACGGTACCAAATATTACGCATAATAGTCACAACAGTGATA
>JBILAW010000092.1:0-6840 GCA_044354025.1 Sediminibacterium sp. | reverse complement strand
GATAATGAATTCATATGGTATCTATAGGGAACATACAATTACCAGATTTTCCGCTTTTATTAGCGCCCATGGAGGACGTAAGTGATCCTCCGTTTAGAGCCGTGTGCAAAGACAATGGTGCAGACCTTATGTACACAGAATTTATTAGTAGCGAAGGCTTAATTCGGGATGCCATCAAAAGCAAACAGAAATTAGATATTTATGATTACGAGCGCCCAATAGGGATTCAAATATTTGGTGGAGATGAGGAAGCCATGGCATTGTGTACCAAAATAGTAGATACTGTAAACCCAGATTTAATTGATATCAATTTTGGATGCCCAGTAAAAAAAGTAGCCATGAAAGGCGCTGGCGCTGGCGTTTTAAGAGACCTTGACTTAATGGTGCGTTTAACCGAAGCGGTGGTAAAAAGTACCAACCTTCCTGTAACTGTGAAAACAAGATTGGGATGGGATGATAGTAGTTTGAATGTGCATGAAGCCGCATTAAGATTACAAGATGTTGGGATAAAAGCTTTGGCCATTCATGGACGAACAAGGGTACAGATGTACAAAGGCGAAGCAGATTGGACCATCATAGGCAATATCAAAAATGACCCAAGAATTCATATTCCTATTTTTGGCAACGGCGATATCAATTCTCCAGAAAAAGCCTTGGAATATAAAAATAAATATGGCGTGGATGGTGTGATGATTGGAAGGGCTGCCATTGGATATCCATGGATCTTTAGAGAGATCAAGCATTTTTTAGCAACTGGTGAAAAAATGAAATCCCCAACTATTGAGGAACGTGTAGAAGTTGCTAGAAAACATTTAATTAAATCTTTAGAATGGAAAGGACCCATTGGGGGCATCAACGAAATGCGCAGACATTATGCCAACTACTTAAGAGGCTTACCAAGTATTAAAGAATATAGAAATCAATTGGTGCGCATCACAGAGCGCGAAGGCATCGAAGCTATTTTGGATGAGATCAAAGAAAAATTTAAAGGGATGGAAATAGACTCTGGTAAAATTGTTTTAGAGAACTACCATGAGCATTGCCCTATTGATTAAAGCAAGGATCAGCATTCTTTTTATTTTGGAATAAATAGACCTATTACTTTTTAATCGCCTCAACGATTTTTGCATCCAAAGGATCCACACTCATTGGAAAATAATGTGTCAATATGCCTTGTTCATTGATTAAATATTTGCAAAAATTCCAAGCAGGTGCTTGATTGCACCAACCATTTAAATTAGCAGCACTTAGCCAACTGTATACTGGATTTTGCTCATTCGATTTGATTACAACCGACTTGGACATCAAAGGAAAACTTACTCCGTAATTTTTTTGACAAAAAGCCGCAATGGCTTGATCGTCTTTTGTTTCTTGATTTTTAAAATCATTGGCTGGGAAACCAACAACAACCAATGATCCTGCAAACTGTTTAGATAATTTTTCTAAATTTTCATACTGACCAGTATATCCACAATCACTTGCCGTATTTACAATCAATACTTTTTTCCCTTTGAATTGCTCAAAACTAAATGCATTCCCTGTAATGTCTTTTGTGGTTAAACTATAAAATTCAACCGTTCCTTTTTTCATATCCGTATTCACCTGTACTTGCTTAGACCCAGCCTTTCCTGAAGACCACATGATGGCAGGATAAATTGTTTTTAAAATAGATTGACGATAGGTCATGTCTTTTTTCTTCATCAATAATGCAGCAGTCACCATTACCCCCACTGCAATAGCAATTTTTATGATCATATTTTTTTTATTTATCAATTTTTCTTTTTTAAATTTTACACATCTAAAACTAGCTCTTATTTAATCGAATAAATATGAACCTAGGTTAATATCTGCTAGCCTATTAATCTTTTTAACAACCAAGCCTTGCCTTTATAAGGTGGATATTTAAAACTAGGATCTATCCAAGTGGGTGTTTTTAAGACCGACTTTGTATGCGTAAAAGTGTCAAAACTTAATTTACCATGATAGCCTCCGGTACCGCTGAAACCCCTGCCACCAAAGGGTAAATCGTGATTGGTAATATGCATAGTGGCATTGTTTACACAAGCCCCGCCAGAAGGTACATTGGTCAACCAATAAGTTTCATCCGCTTGATTTTCAGTGAATACATAGAATGCCAATGGGTTTGGATTATTTTGAATAATTGCCAAAGCCTCTTCCTTAGATGCATAAGTAAGGATAGGAAGGATCGGTCCAAAAATTTCATCCTGCATAATTTTTGCATCTGGTTGAACACCTACCATGATCGTGGGTTCAATAAATAATTTTTCTCTATTTGATTTTCCTCCATACACAATTTCACCGTCCCCTAAGTAAGAAGTAAGACGCAACCATTGTTTGTCATTGATAATTTTACCATAATGCTCTGAACTTTCCGCATCTGCTCCATAAAATTTTTGAATGGCAACGATTAATTCTTTAATAAGTTCATCTTTTAAATGATGCGGTACTAAAATATAGTCAGGGGCAATACACATTTGACCACAATTGGAAAATTTTGGATTGGCTAAACGGCGCGCTGCGACTCTTAAATTGGCATCATCACAAATCACTGCAGGGCTCTTCCCTCCTAACTCTAAAGTCACTGGTACTAATTGTTCGGCAGCTAATTTGTAAATTATTTTTCCGACCATGGTACTACCCGTATAAAAAATATGGTCGAACCTGTTTTCTGTAAGTAATGGTGGTAATACCTGTGCGCCATCCCCTTCTATATATAAAATATAATTTTCAGGAAATAAATCGGCAACGATCCTGCGCATCACTGCTGCAGTAGCTGGCGCAAACTCACTTGGTTTTAACACAGCGCAATTCCCTCCTGCAATGGCACCAATTAAAGGTGTAAACAATAACTGAAATGGATAGTTCCAAGGCGCAATGATACAAACCACGCCCAAGGGCTCTTGAATGGTAAAACTAGAAGAAGGCATATTGACCAAATTAGTGGGCACCGATTTAGGCTGCATCCATCCTTTCAGATGTTCGATGGTATAATTTAATTCACTTAAGAAAAAACCCACTTCTGTCGCCCAAGCATCTTCATCCGTTTTTTTTAAATCGGCATACAATGCTTTATAAAGAGCTTGCTCGTTGTCTAGTACCAGCTGCTTGAGTCTGTTCAACTGTAAAAGTCTAAATGCAAAAGGCTGGGTTGCCCCAGACTGGAAATACTGTCTTAATGCTTCTATTGATGTATTCATAGCTTTAAAATGTATAGCAATTTAATCTTTAATCCTCATACCCATGCCAATTTATACGTTCATAAAAATAATTTCAACATATGAGCAATTTTTAATAATTTAACCTACTTAAAAAACCGAAGGAGTACCCCTCCTATTTAAACGATTGCTATGAAAAAAACAGTAAAATCAAGAAGAGACTTCGTCAAAAATGCCGCGTTGGCTTTAGGCGGATTTTACATTGTCCCTAGACATGTATTGGGTGGTCCAGGATTTACCGCTCCAAGTGATAAATTACAAATTGCCGGTATTGGTGCTGGAGGTAAAGGAGAGAGTGACTTGTGGGCATTCTATCAAAGCGGAAAAGCAGATATCGCATTCTTATGTGATGTAGATGATCGTCAAGCTGTAAAGAGTCGTCAAAGATTTCCGAAAGCAAAATATTATAAGGATTACAGAGAAATGTTAGAAAAAGAACATAAGCTGATTGAAGCTGTTTCTGTTTCTACACCAGACCATATGCACGGTGTACAAGGCATGGCAGCAATGCAATTAAATAAACACGTATATGTACAAAAGCCAATGGCACATGATATTTACGAAGCTAGAATCATGACAGAAGCTGCACATAAATATAATGTAGTCACACAGATGGGTAACCAAGGCGCTTCTGGAGACGGAGTGCGTATGTTACAAGATTGGTACAATGCTGGATTGATTGGAGATGTGCATACGATCTATTGTTATACAGACCGTCCAGTATGGCCACAAGGCGTAATTCGTCCAACCACTGCCTCTGCAATTCCAGCAGGTTTAGATTATGATTTATGGTTGGGTACTGCCCCTCAAAAAGATTATTTTGATGGCGTATTACCATTTAACTGGAGAGGATGGTGGGATTACGGAACCGGCGCATTAGGTGATATGGCTTGTCATATTATGGCACCAGGTTTTGCAGTGTTAGGATTAGGTTATCCAGTGTCTGCAGAATGTAGTGTAGCAACAAGATACACTGCACCATGGCAAAGAGTGTATTCGCCAGACAGTCCGCCAGCAGCTTCGCATATTATTTTAACTTTCAAAGGACAGAACGGAAAACCAGATGTCAAATTACATTGGATGGACGGAGGTATTCAACCAGAAAGACCAGCAGAATTAGGACCAAACGAAATCATGGGTGATGGCGGAAACGGTATCATCTTTGAAGGAACAAAAGGTAAAATGATGGCAGGTACTTACGGTGCAAACCCTCAATTATTGCCAACTAATTTAACAGCAACTACAAAAGTGCCGCAAAGTATTGAAAGAGTTAAAAATGGCGACAATGGACACTATGCTGCGTGGGTAGAAGCATGTATCGCAGGACCAGGAAGCAAGGAAGCAAAAGTTTTAAGTTCTAATTTTGATATTGCAGGACCATTGACTGAATCGGTATTGATGGGTAATTTAGCCATCCGTTCTTATGATGTCAAAGCCAATGATGCAAAAGGATTGACGAGCTATCCTGGAAGAAATATTCAATTACTATGGGATGGGCCAAATATGAAGATCACTAATTTCGACTTAGCAAATCAGTTTGTAAAACGAACATATCGTGATGGTTGGAACTTAGGTTCATAATTAAAAAATATATGGAATCTTTAAAAGATCAATTTTTATTAAGACCCGATATTCATTTTTTGAATTTCGGGTCTTTTGGTGCTACACCAAAACCAATATTTGAAAAATACCAAGACTGGCAAAGGCTCTTAGAAGCAGAGCCCGTGCAGTTCATCGCATTTGATGGCTACCAATACCTTGCAGATTCAAGAGCAGTTTTGGCTAAATTTTTGAACTGTGCAGACAAAGATGATTTAGTCTATGTCACCAATCCAAGTTTTGCAATCAACATGATTGCAAAGAGTTTTCCTTTAGAAGCAGGGGATGAAATTTTAACCACTGATATTGAATACGGCGCTTGTGATAGAACCTGGGAATATTATTGCAAGAAAAAAGGTGCAACTTATCGTAAACAAAAAATCAATCTACCCATTGTTGACAAAGCACAATTCATCGAAGATTTTTTTAAAGGGTGCAATGAAAAGACCAAAGCCATTTTTATTTCTCATATTACTAGTGCGACTGGATTGATTTTACCAGCAGAAGAAATTTGTGCTATCGCTAAAGCAAAAGGACTCATCACGATTGTAGATGGCGCGCATGCACCTGCACATATCCCATTGGACCTAAGTAAAATTCAGGCAGATTTTTATACAGGTGCCTGTCATAAATGGATGATGGCGCCAAAAGGATGTTCTTTTTTATATGCAACAAAATCGGTGCAACCCATTTGTGATCCAATGATTGTAAGTTGGGGTTACCAAGCTGCCAAACCATCGCATTCCAATTTCTTAGACTACCACCAAATGATTGGTACCAGAGACTTTTCGGCGTTCTTGACAGTAGCTACTTGTATTGAATTCATGGAGCAACATAACTGGAAAGCTGTTGGACAAAAATGTCATGAAATGGTATTAGAACATGCTCCAAGATTTTTCGCCTTATTCAATAGCAAGCCAATCTGTCCACTTAACAGTGAATGGATTGGGCAAATGATTAGCATTCCAATACAAACACCGGATCCAGAAAAATTACAAAGGTCTTTATTTTTAGATTATAAAATAGAAGTACCCATTATGCGTCAAGGCGATGATGTGTATTTAAGATATTCTATGAATGCCTTTAATACAGTGGAAGATCTAGATGCGTTATACAGTGCAATAAAAGAAATTCAAAAGCAAGGAATATTATTAAAGTAAAAGGTGTCGTACATCTTGTTATACCGCTATAAAAAAAGGGACACGATTTCGTGTCCCTTTTTTTATTAAAGCCTTGGTATAATTACCAATTCAATGTTTTCATATATGCTGCATCATCTCTTGCTGCATCTAATTCATTGGATCCTGTATAGTGTTCTTGTTCAACAATCATATGCGCTACGCCGCGTTTAGCAACTTCTGGCAATAAGGTTTTATAATCAATCGTTCCTTTCCCAATGACACATGACTCATGCCCTTCTGGTGTATTGGCTTTAACTAAATCTTTTACATGCACTAATTTGAAACGATTTGGAAATTGGTCCATATAGGCAAGTGGATTCACTTTTGCAACCCTTGTCCAATACAAGTCCATTTCAAAATCCACCATTGCAGGATCCGTATTTTTCATCATCACATCTTGAGGAACGATACCATTCATTGGAACGAAAGAATAATCATGATTATGATACGCAAAACGAATGCCATGTTTTTTTGCGATTTCACCACATGTATTGAACTCGTCTGCAAATTTTTTGTAGTGCTCAATACTAGGTTGTGCCCCCTTATGCGGACAAATCAAATACTTCATTCCTATTTCTCCTGCTTGAGCAGCTTTCAGTTCGAAAGATTTAAAATCATCGGTATGTTCACAATGAGATGAAAACATATTCATACCTAAATCATCCATCACTTTTTTTAATTCGGTATGTTTCATCCCCCAAAATAAGCCCAAGTCCCCTTCGAATCCTTCAATTTTTTTATACCCATTCGCAGCAACCTGTTTTAAAACACCCATGGTGTCTTTGTATAAAGCCATCTTAACGGACCATAATTGTAAAGCAAAT
>JBILAW010000091.1:0-7026 GCA_044354025.1 Sediminibacterium sp. | reverse complement strand
TCGTTTATGCTTTTACAAATACTACCCGGCTACTTTGGTTAAAGTAGAAATAAAAGAAAAAGTAAAACCAGTTGCTATTTGCTTTCATCGTGGGACAAAGATAGGCTAAAAGTCCCTAAAATAGGCTGAAACAACAAAGTTTTTTACATTTTACTAACAAGTATTCGTAAGACCCTTAAGTTAATAAGCATGGACTCCGAAATACAAAAAAGGCACTTTGTTAAACAAAGTGCCTTTTTGATTGATCTCCATATAGTGGAGGACAATAGTTCGATTTTGATCGACTACTAGTTTGTAGCAGCAGAATCAACCGCAACAGCAGTTGTATCAACAGCAACAACAGTTGTATCAACAGTTGCAGCAGCAGAATCAGTTGTAGCTTCAGTAGAAGCACCACCACAAGCAGTTAAAGCAGCGATAGCGAAGATTGCGAATACTTTTTTCATTAGAATGAGTTTTAATGTTTAAATGATACTCTTAATACCCCAACTGAAAAAAGGTAACCTCGTTTTTGTAAAAAATTTAAAATCGGGTCATTTTTACCCTAGTTGGGTTACTTTTGTACCCTAATCGTATTAATCTCTTGAAAGCTGAACACAACGAACAAGCCCTCTTAAAGGGGCTAGCCCAAAATGACTCCAGAGCGGTGGAAGCCCTCTATAAAAGTCATTTCAGTATGATTCAGCACTTTGTTACCAATAACAATGGCTCTTTTGATGACGCAAGGGATATTTTTCAGGAAGCGATGATCACTTTGTACGAAAAAGTACAATTAGATAATTTCGCCCTCACCTGTCAAATTAAAACCTATCTATTCTCTATCTGTAAAAACCTTTGGTTAAAAAGGCTACAACAAATGGGAAAATATAGTGCCCCACTCAGTGCTCAAGAAGAAACGATCTCAGTCGAAGAAGATATGGATCAGTTTGAGAAAAAAGATGCCGCTTTTGCTATTATGGACCGAGCCTTAAACAGCCTTGGTGAACCATGTAAAAGTTTGTTAGAAGGATACTATTTAAATAAAAAAGGAATGCAGGAACTAGCAAGTCAGTTTGGTTATACCAATGCGGATAATGCCAAGAACCAAAAATATAAATGTTTAATGCGCTTGAAGAAACTATTTTTTGCGCAATACAATATAGGAGAATAACAATATGGAAGACATTCAATTACAGGAAGCGATAGAACGCTATTTAACAGACCAGATGTCTGTTGAAGAACGTACTCAATTTGAGGCTATCCGTAAAACTACACCTGGGATTGATCAAATGGTGATTGAACATGCTATGTTCTTAAGAGAAATGGAACTATATGTCAATCGTAAAAATTTCTCTGCATTAAACAAGCAAGTATTCAATCAGTTACTAGACGCTGGCACATGGGCGCCTGCAGCAGAACAATCTACTTCATTCAAAGTGATTCAACTTTGGAGCAAGTATAAGAAAGTTACTGCCATCGCAGGTTCTGTCGGTGGATTTATTGCATTGTTTACTTCTGCCATGGTGCTTTTCTTTTTCCCTAGTATCAATGGAAATCAAATTTTAGAATTAAGCAAGGCCGTTGAAAAAATCGAACAGAACCAAAAAGTTCAGGGCCATATTTTAAACGAGGTAAAAACCAAGGTTCCAGAAAATTCAAAATTAATTAGCGGAGGCTCTGGCTTCTTAATTGATACCAAAGGCTTTGTCATTACCAATGCCCATGTCTTAAAAGGAGAAGGTGCCATTGTGGTGAATAGCTTAGGTCAAGAATTTAAAGCAACCATTGTGTATAGTAATAAAAATTCAGATTTAGCATTATTGAAAATCGAAGACGAAGACTACAAACAAGCTAAGGCATTACCTTTCACCATTCGTAAAAAATCAAGTGATTTAGGTGAAGATATTTTTACATTAGGATTCCCAAGAAACGACAATGATATTGTTTACGGCAGAGGTTACTTAAGTGCTCAAACCGGATTCAATGGAGATAGCAATACTTATCAAATTCAGATTAGCGCTAACCCTGGTTATTCAGGTGCGCCTGTTTTCAATGACAAGAACGAATTGATTGGTATTATGAGTAGTCGACAAAAACAAGCCGAAGGTGTTGCGTTTGCGATTAAGTCTGATAAACTATTTGATTTGGTTGAAATACTAGAGGCGAATGAATTAACCAAAGACCTCAATGTAAAATTGAACAAACAAAAAGTGAAAGGATCTAAGAATCGTAAAACGCAGATCAATAACTTTAAGAACTACATCTATAGCGTTCGTGCTTTTGACTAAGTAAAGACAGTTTTACAAAAAAAATACAAGAAAGTAATACAAAGAAATACTAGAAAGTAATTATGAATTACTCCAAAGATTTCTAGGATACACATTCGCATCCACCAAAGCATCAATACTCGCTTTCACTCCTGGCGCATCTTCTTTATACGTTACACCAAACCATTTTGCATTGGTAGGAATCACTTTCACAGCCCCCAAGTTCAATACCTTGAACCTTCCTGCTACAAAAGGAATATAAAATTCAGACTTTAAAGCCTGTCCTTCTCTTTCTAAAAAGAGCTTGAATTCAGATGCACATAAATCAATAAAGCTTGGAGCAAAACACATAAAGTTCATACTCACTCTTGTGTCTTCTTGAAGCGGGGTTTCAACACCTTCCTCTTCAAATACAATTCCATCTCCGTCTTTTCTGTAAATTTTTGTACGTTCATTGATTGCAGTTAAATAACCTGCCGTATCCAAATTACATACACCCCTGCTCACAGTGCCATTCTCACTTAAGGTATTTGAAAGTTCATAACCTAGTATGCAATATTCTTTTTCAGAACAAGCCGTTGTTAAAAAAGTATGCGCTTGAACAAATGCTTCTTGTCCATAATAATCATCTGCATTGATCACGGCAAATGGCTCATTCACCACCCCCTTTGTACATAATAATGCGTGTGCTGTACCCCAAGGCTTGATTCTTTCTTGCGGAATTGAAAAGCCTTCTGTGTATTGATCTAATGACTGGTATACATAATCAACCTCAATCTTGCCTTTTAATTTTGGTTCCAACACGGCCTTGAATGCTTCTGCAAAGTCTGCTCTAATAATGAATACCACTTTACCGAAACCGGCTCTTATAGCATCGTAAATCGAATACTCCATAATGGTTTCTCCACTTGGACCGAATCCCTCGGTTTGTTTCATGCTGCCATATCTACTTGCCATCCCTGCTGCTAAGATCACTAATGTCGGTGCACTCATTTTTCTTTATTTAATTGTAATTTCACAATCCATTAAGGTGGTCAAAATTAGTTGATTTATCTTAAATATAAAATTTTGCATATAAAGCCTCCAATACAATCCATCTTATCCTTTAGTCTATCACAAAAAGTGGATCTATTAAGACTGGACAGCTTGCATCCAATTGTAAGTGGGAATAAATTTTATAAACTCCGATTTTATATTGCAACAGCAATCGAAAATGGAGTTGCTACAGTCGCTAGTTTTGGTGGACCTTATTCAAACCATATTGTTGCATTGGCCTTTACTGCAAAGGAAGCTGGATTAAAAAGCATTGGCTATATCAGAACAAATGCCGATGAACCCATCACGCCTAGCTTAGCCGAAGCGAAGAATTATGGCATGGAATTGGTCTACTTAGGCAGGTCAGATTTTCAATCTAAAAAGGCAAGTATTTTAAAACTAAGTGCTACCAAATCTGATACTTATTTGATAGACGAAGGCGGTTATGGCACCATTGGGGCAAAAGGTGCTGCAACAATTTTTACAGAGAACGATACAGCCCATTACGATTATATTGTTTGTGCTGTTGGCACAGGGACCATGCTTGCAGGATGTATCAATGCTGCAGGTCCCAATCAAAAAATAATCGGCATCCCAGTTTTAAAAAACGAAGGCAGTATCGAGTCGGAAATCAATGCATTGTTACTTGATAAAAATGACCTTAATTATGATCCTAATAATGATCTTAATAATGATTCTAATAATTATAATAAAAATAATCAGCCCTATACTTTACTGCATCAGTTTCACCAAGGGGGTTATGCCAAAACCAATCCAGTAATGATTGATTTTATGAACAGGCTTTGGGATGCAGAAAAAATACCAACAGATATCGTCTACACGAGTAAACTACTTTTTGGTGTTGAACAATTGATCAAAGAAAATTATTTTGAAAAGGCTGCATCCATCTTAGTCATACATAGTGGAGGTTTGCAAGGGAATCGATCTTTGCCAGTGGGTACTTTGAAATTCTAAAATGCGTTTACACTAATTCGCAATTAAAGATAGATTCGAAATGGAATTTTATTTTTTGCTTAACTTCCTCGTAATCTACTTGCCTTCCTAATTCTTTTTCTAAAGAAGTTACGGTCTTTCCTTCTATACCGCAGGGCACAATAAATTCAAAATGGGATAAATCGGTATTCACATTTAAAGCAAACCCATGCATCGTAATCCAGCGACTACACTTAATCCCCATGGCACAAATTTTTCTTGCTACAAATGGATCATGCGGATCTAACCATACGCCTGTTTCTCCAGCACTTCTTTCACCTTTCAATCCATATTCTGCCAATACTTGAATAATCACTTCCTCCAAACTTCTCAAATACCATCCCAAGTCTGGCTTAAACTTATCTAAATCAATAATAGGATAACCCACCACTTGTTGTAAACCATGATACGTGATATCTCCCCCTCTATTGATATGATAATACTCAATGCCCAATACTTTCAATTGTTCGTCAGACACCAATACATTAGATCGATTGCCATTTTTACCCAATGTGAAAACAGGTGGATGTTCTACCAATATAAAACGATGTTGTGTCGCCGCCTCATTGGCTTCCTTACCTGCTGTCCTCGCTTCAGTCTTAAGTGCCACAGCTGCTTTTAATAGCTGTTCTTGGTAGTCCCAAGTGGGTTGGTAGGATTGAATGCCTAAATCTTCAAAAATTACATGTTGGCGCATAGAACAAAGTTACAAACTATGCTGCAATAACTTACTTTTGCATCATGTCAACTGAAGAACTACAAATAGAGAATGAAGATGTGTATGAGAAACTGACCTTTGTCGTGGATAAGGGACAAGAACCTATGCGCATCGACAAATGGGTTCAAATGAGAATCGTTGGATTAACTAGAAGCAAATTACAAAACGGGATTGAAGGCGGTTTTTTAACGGTGAATGGCAAAGTGATCAAAAGCAATTACCGCACCCGTCCGGGAGACGAAGTGGTTTATATGAGTTATGTCAACCCGGATTACACCGAATTGAAGCCAGAGGAAATGGCCTTGGATATTGTATATGAAGATGATGCCATCATGGTGATCAATAAGCCATCCAATATGGTGGTGCATCCTGGTATTGGAAATTACTCAGGCACTTTACTCAATGGTGTGGCATATCATTTATTGCAACAGAACCCAAATTTGAACGAGGAAATCCTTCCACGATTTGGCTTGGTGCATCGTATTGATAAAAACACCACTGGTTTAATTGTACTTGCAAAAACACCTGAAGCTGCAAGTCATTTAGCAAAACAATTTTTCAACCATACTGTTGAACGAAAATATGTTGCCTTGGTTTGGGGAAATATGGAAGAAGACGAAGCCACGGTGAATGCGCACATCGCAAGGCATAAGACTTTTCGTAAAATGTTTGACGCCTACCCTGAGGGAGAAGTTGGGAAGCATGCCATCACACATTACAAAGTGATAGAGCGTTATAATTATACGACCCTTGTGTCATGTGTATTGGAAACAGGTAGAACACATCAGATACGTGTTCACATGAAACATATTGGACATACTTTGTTTAATGACCAAGAGTATGGAGGTGATAGAATTTTAAAAGGCACTATCTATACTAAGTACAAACAATTTGTAGACAATTGTTTTGATGCTTGTCCTAGATGTGCATTGCATGCCGCAACACTTGGCTTTATTCATCCAAGCACCGAGGAGATGATGCGCTTTGATAGCCCATTGCCTTTGGATATGGAAGCAGCCATTACCAAATGGAAGAACTATAAAGCTGCAGCGCATACTTAATTGAACTCAATCCTTTTAACTTGAGGACTAAAACCAACATAATACACAACACATTAATTTGACAACCCATTTAAAGATTATCAAGCATAAAAAAAGCCGCTTCGAAATCGAAGCGGCTTTTTACTTTGAAATAAATTCAAATTATTTTTTGTTTTGACTTGCAGCCATTGGCGACAATCCAATGGATTGACCTCTAGAAAAACCTTTTGACTTGAATAAGGCAAATTTACTTGGCGCAGCTACATTTGGCCATTTGTTATTGCTCTCATCAATATCAGCAGTTTCACGCATTGGATCTAATTGAATCGACACCGCTTTCTTACTTGTCAAGAACACTTTTGTTACTTTGTTCTCGTTCTTTCTCCAGATTTGTGCTGGTAGACGTTGTGTTTCTTTAGTACCATCTTCGAAAGTAAATTCAAGGATAATTGGCATTACCAATCCACCTTTGTTCAAGAAGCTTACTTCGTACAAATTAGCACTTGCATATTTTGCTTTCTCTGCATCTGTTAAACCTTCCGCAGCAGGCATTGCCATTGCTGGTTGCTTCGTAACAGAATCATAAGGCTCTAAACCTCTGTCATATCTCCAATAGAAATCACGTAAAGTGGTATCTACATCTGTTAAAAATACAATCGACTTATCGTTTCTATTTCTGATTTTTGAAATGTCTTCAAAGCTATTCACTTCTGGTTTTGACAATCCTCTTGGTCCCATTGTTCTTGCTGCAGGCACTGCTACAGTTGGATCATATACAGCATGCTTCACTGTGTCAATCGCAATATCTACAGGATCGATGCTGTAAAACCAGCCTCTCCAGAACCAATCTAAATCTTCGGCACTTGCATCTTCGATTGTTCTAAATAAATCGGCAGGTGTTGGGTGTTTGAATGCCCATCTTCTTGAATATTCTTTAAATGCATAATCAAATAAGTCACGACCCATAATTGTTTCACGTAAAATATTCAAACCA
>JBILAW010000090.1:0-7032 GCA_044354025.1 Sediminibacterium sp. | reverse complement strand
GAATAGATAAAACCAAAGAACAAATATCTTGTGCCAACTGCATTCTTGTTTCTAATGCTGCATCCATTTTAGATGGATCGGCTTTTGGAAAATCAATATGGTGAATAGAGGTTGCTTCAAAACGTTTTGTAAGTCCATTTAAGTTTCTGAATAATTGATCACAGAAGAATGGCGCAATAGGTGCCATTAATCTTGCAATGGTTTCGATACATTCATACAATGTTTGGTATGCAGCAATTTTATCTTCGCTGTAAGTGCCTTTCCAGAATCTTCTTCTACACAAACGCACATACCAGTTACTTAAATGCTCATCCACAAAAGTCTCAATCGCACGTCCAGCAATGGTTGGCTCAAAGTCATCCATCGCAACTGTTACTGTTTGTACTAAACTATTCAATGATGAAATGACCCAGCGGTCAATCTCTGGACGATCTTTCACAGGGATATAAGCCTGTTCAAATTTGAATCCATCTACATTCGCATACAATACAAAAAACTGATAGGTATTATACAAAGTGCCAAAGAATTTTCTTTGTACTTCTTGTATACCTGATAAATCAAATTTTAAATTATCCCAAGGAGAAGCATTGGTCACTAAGTACCATCTTGTCGCATCTGCTCCATAAGTTTCTAAGGTTTCAAATGGATTCACCACATTCCCTAAACGCTTGCTCATCTTATTGCCATTCTTATCCAATACCAAACCATTACTCACAACGGCTTTATAAGCTACTTTATCAAATAACAAAACGCCCAATGCATGTAAAGTGTAGAACCAGCCTCTAGTTTGGTCTACCCCTTCTGCAATAAAATCTGCCGGGAAAGCCAATCCTTTGTCTACTAAATCTTTGTTTTCAAATGGATAATGCCATTGTGCATAAGGCATTGCACCCGAATCAAACCATACGTCCACTAAGTCTGAAACGCGTTGCATTGGTTTGCCGGTAGGACTTAAAATTTCTATTTGATCCACAAATGGTTTATGCAAATCCACATCCAATTTGCCATCTACAATTTGTAATTGTACGTCTTTATTATACCCTTTTTCTTTTGCTGCTAGAAATCCTGCAGTCAATTCTGCTATTGAACCGATACAAATTTCTTCTGTGCCATCTTCTGTTCTCCAAATAGGTAATGGGGTTCCCCAATATCGGCTACGAGATAAATTCCAATCCACCATGTTCTCTAACCAATTACCAAATCGACCTTCTCCTGTACTCTTTGGTTTCCAGTTAATGGTTTTATTCAACTCCACCATTCTATCTTTTACTGCAGTGGTTTTAATAAACCAAGCATCCAAAGGATAATATAAAATTGGTTTATCCGTTCTCCAACAATGCGGATAATTATGTTCGTATTTCTCTACTTTGAACGCACGATTTTCTTTTTTTAATTTAACCGATATGTCCACGTTCACATCTTGGAAATCTTTTTCGTCTTTATAATTCTTAACGAATCTTCCAGCAAATTCTCCTACACCATCAATGAACTTTCCTGCTCTATCTACCAAAGTAATAATGCCTAAATTATTTTTTTGACCTACTTTATAGTCATCTGCACCAAAGGCTGGTGAAGTATGCACGATACCTGTACCATCTTCTGTCGTAACAAAATCACCAATAATAATTTTAAAAGGATCACCTTCTATATTGGCAGGATTGTTTGCTTCAAATGACATCAACTGCTCATAGCGTAATCCTTCTAATTGACTTCCTTTAAATGTGGCCAATTCTTTCCAAGGCACCATTTTATCTCCTTCTGCAAAACTAGTCAAGCTCAATCCTTCTTCTTTGAAATACTTTGATACCAAGGCTTTTGCCAGAACTACATTGACAGGCATTGCAGTGTATGGATTGTAAGTTGCTATCAATGCGTATTCAATATTTGGTCCAACTGTCAAACCTAAGTTGGATGGCAAAGTCCAAGGCGTTGTGGTCCAAGCCATGTAAAATATTTCCTTAGAAAGCGGATTGTTCGCTGCTGCATCAAAAATAAATTGACTTTCTTTTGTTGCAATTGCTTTAAACATCGCAACTACTGAAGTGTCTTTAACATCCTTATACGTACCTGGTTGATTCAATTCATGTGAGCTCAATCCCGTTCCAGCTGCTGGAGAATAAGGTTGAATGCTAACACTCTGATACAAGTAGCCTTTTTTATACAGGGTGCTGAGTATCCACCACAATGTTTCAATATAATTATTTTCAAATGTGATGTATGGATTGTTTAAGTCCACCCAATACCCCATTTTATTGGTGATATCGTCCCACTCTTTTTTATAACGCAATACCGCTTCTCTACATTTTTGATTGTAGGCTTCTACAGTAATTGTTTTTCCAATATCTTCTTTCGTAATGCCTAATTCTTTTTCTACACCTAATTCAACAGGTAAGCCGTGGGTATCCCATCCACCTTTTCGTTTTACTTGAAAGCCTTGCATGGTTTTATAACGACAAACCATATCCTTTAAAGTTCTTGAAATTACATGGTGAATGCCAGGCATACCATTGGCACTTGGAGGGCCTTCATAAAACACGAATGGTGTTTTGCCTTCTCTTAATTGAACGGATTGTTCAAATGCTTGTTCTTTTTTCCAAGCTGCTAAAATTTCTGCCTCGATGGTTGGCAGATGTAAGCCATTAAATTCTGGATATTGATTACTCATAAAACGCTTGTCCTATCTGATTTTTAGGCCTTGAAGGTACGAATAAGCGCGGAAAAAAGGAAACGAAATTATGCGGCTTCCTCTGAAGGGAAAAACTTGCTTTGAAACACAAACAATGCGATGACACCAGTACTAATGGACATATCGGCAAAATTGAATACAGGACGGAAGAATTCAAAGGACTCACCACCCCAAATAGGCATCCAGCTTGGAAAATGTGCATCTGTGATGATTGGGAAATAAAACATGTCTACCACTTTACCATGTAAAAAATTGGCATATCCGCCCCCTTCTGGTAAAAACTGCGCCACCATCGCTGTGTAGGGGATACTCGCATCAAACAACAGTCCATAAAACATACTATCAATTAGATTGCCCAATGCCCCTGCATAAATTAAAGCCGAACAAATGATAAACCCTGTATGGTATTGTTTTTGAATAAATCCTTTGATTAAAAAAGTGCCCCAAATCACTGCAGCCAATCTAAATAAAGTCAATGCAATTTTACCAAAACCACCTCCAAATTTAAGACCCCATGCCATGCCCTCATTTTCTACAAAATGCAATCTGAACCAAGATCCAAGCACTTGATGTTCTTCTCCTAAAAAGAAGTTCAACTTGATATAAAATTTCAATAACTGGTCTATTGCTATAATTGCAATTATCAATGCTGCTACTTTTTTCCCGTTCATTTTGAATTGCATAAATTAAATGGTATTGTCCTCAAAATTCTTTGGAAGATTTTTTTGACGATTTGAAAAGATGGAATACAAGATTGAACCTGTAATTGAAAATACAATCACTAATAATGATAAAAGCACTTGGGTGTTTTTACTCATGACCATACTGATATAATGCTCCCCTAGCATTTTAATACCAATGAATATTAAAACGATTGCTATGCCTTGTTGTAGATGTTCAAATTGATTCACAGCGCCTCTTAATAAAAAGAACAAAGAGCGCAAGCCTAGTATCGCAAAAATATTAGAAGTATAAATCACTAAGCTGCTCATGGAAATACCCATGACAGCTGGGATAGAATCTAAAGCAAACACCAAATCAATTGCGGCCAATAAAACCACGACCACAAAAAGGCTTGTGTACATTGGCTTACCGCCAATGCGCATCATGAACTTGCCATCTCCATCTTCGTTGGTAATAGGCAAAAACTTTTTTAAGAAAAGGTAGATTTTAGATTTGTGCGGATCAAAGGCTTCATCTTCTCCAGCAGAAAACATCTTATAGCCTGTATACAATAAAAACAAGCCAAATAAATATAAAATCCAAGCGAATTTTGCAACTAGTGCAACACCTACCGTAATAAAAATCACCCTAAACACAATGGCAAGCAAAATGCCAATTAACAATACCCGAGAGAGGTATTGCTCCTTCACTTTAAAAGCGTCAAAAATTAAAATGAATACAAAAATATTATCAATGCTTAAACTCCACTCCATTAAGTAACCGCTTAAATACTCAAAGGCTAATTTCTGCCCTTCTTCCACCCACATAAAGACAAAAAATCCTAATGCCAACATCACCCAAATAAAGGTTTGCTGAAGCGCTTGTTTAATAGAAATAGATGTATTTTTTTTACTTAGAAATCCTAAGTCTAAAATTAAAGCTGTCACTACCACTACTCCAAAAACAGCGTATACAATTTGATCTGTTGTCATGCTGCAAAGATAAGCTATGATTTAGATACAGCAAATCGAGATTGGCGAAAATAAAAGGCCCCCCAATAGCCTAATCCAAGCAAAAACAATGGACCGATTAATAAAACAAGTTGAATCCAAAGTCTATTTTCTGCCACTTTCCCCGGATCTAATCTTCTTAACACTAGATTCTTTTTTCTTGCCTCTAATAGACTAACTGGTTCGTTTAAATACGCAATCATATTTTGGAAAAAAACAGGGTTCGCAAATTGAACACCCTCATAAGGAATCATCCCCATTGGAAGTGGCCCTTTTTGCACATCTACAAAATTGGTGATTAAATCCGCATCGGATAAAACAATTTGCTTCGCAGGCTTATTCCCATTAGTAATAAAAGCCTTTCCACTTGCTAATTGAACGGAGTCCATTAAAGATGATGTTAATCTGCCTGCAAATGCAGATTTAAACTGTCCTTCTAATAAGACTGCCACTGGAATAGATTTTTTTGTAAAGCTGGCTAATTCGCCTTCTTGTTGACCACTATTTAATTGAATCATCGTTGGGCTGCTAATGATTCTGCTAGTTGTATCTGTTGTTAATAAAATGGTCTTTATAATTCCTATTGCGCGCACGGTGTCCAAGCTTGCAGGAAAAGCAGTCAGCACCCTATCCATATTTTGTACCATTGGATGTTCCGATCCAGCTTGCGCAAAAGGATAATATGGCCATGGCACTCTTTGAATTGTTGGCGCCCCTGCTGCATCTACGCCCACCACCATCGGCAACTTGGCGCAATTCAAATCCTGCACTAAATTAGGATTCACCCTTACACCATATTTAAATAACTGAGCCTCTAATCCAAGTCCGCGATCATACGCAAGGTAGGCGCCATCGGTATTGCGTAAACTATCATACTCTGCATATAATGGATCCAAAGCCCAAATCACATTGCCACCAGCAAGTATAAATTGGTCAATTTTTAGTTGGTCTAATTCCGTAAAACGCATCGTTGGTTTTACGATCAACAAAGTGTTGATTTTAGATGCATCCGGAAATCCTTTCTTTAAATCAAAGACCCCAAGATTGTATTGATTCTTAATAGACTGCCCTAAATCATTCACTGTGTAATCCAATGGTTCTCCATTACCCACTAAGTAAGCAATGCTTGGACGTACTGTTCTATTCATTAAATAAATAGCTTGTACTATTTTATATTCTAAAAGCGCTTCGGCGGCATTAAAGCTTGCTTCAATATCTATTTCAGGTAATTCTTTTACAATATTATAGGGCTTAAAAAACTGCTTGCTGCTTCTTAAATCAATTGCAATAGGCTTTTGTCCTTCCACTTGGATCAAGAGTCCTGGTACCAAAAGTTGATCTAATTTTTTATCGGTGATGGTGCCTGTATTTTGAAAACGATCAATTGGCAAACCTTGCTTTTGTAAACTATCATAAAAAATCATCAAGGCACTGTCTTTAAATTGTTCCCCAGGCACAGTTTGATCCCAACTAATCCAAGTAGGATTGATTTGTTGAAGTTGATCCAGCAATTGAATGGTCGCAAGCTCTAATTTTTTATAATGCGCTGGTAATTCACCCCCAAGATAAAAATGTATTTTGACTGGCTGCTTGATGTCTTGAATCAATAAGGTTGATTGACTGCTCATGGTATAGCGCTGGTCTTTTGTAAGATCTATTTGCAATGGATACAAATGACTTAGCACATTCAATAAAAGCATGGCCAACAAAACCCAGCTATACTTGAACTTCCCTGATAATTGTTCAATTGCACCAAGACCAAATAAAAGAATAATGATTTTAAAATACAGGATGTCTACTAACCCAATCGCTCCTTTATTTAAATTTTGATAATGTGCGGAAAGCCCTAATTGACGAATATAAAAATCATAGCCATTTTGAAAAAATTGTAAATCAGCAATCCAATCAAAGCCTTTATATAAAAAAATACTAATTAAGATAGACCCTAATAAGGCCATCATGGTATGCTTTGTCACACTGCTCATATAAACACCCACCGCCACATAGGCAGCAGCAAGCGCAATCAATCCAATATAGGCACCAATGGTTGCGCCCCAATCGATGCCTCCTACTGCACTTAAATAATTGAGTACAATCGCATAAAAAAATGTGGGAAGGATTGCTAGGATCGTGATTGAAACAACGCCTAAATATTTACCGATCAAAATGGCCCTAGCCGAAATAGGGAGACTCTTTAATATTTCATAAGTGCCTTGCTTGTACTCTTCGGAGAAACTCCTCATGGTAATTGCAGGAATCAATAAGATCAAAATCCAAGGCGCAAAATCAAAATATACTTGCAAGCTTGAGTAGCCAAAATCTAACACATTAAAGTTGGGGAGGACAAATAACAATAAGCCGTTTACCAGTAAATAAAAACTGATGATCAAATAGCCTGAAAGGCTTCCAAAATAATGCGCCCACTCTTTTTTACATATTGCCCACATGTGTCAAAGCTACAAAAAAAATGCCCCAGTTATACTGGGGCATTTTAGATAAATCGTTAATTTTTATGGGCGTTTCGAAAACTAAAAAGTTACACAGCGAAACTCTCTCCGCAGCCGCAACTTCTGCTTGCATTGGGATTGTTGAAATAGAAACCTTTACCGTTCAACCCATCTGAAAATTCTAATTCAGTATTGACTAAATATAAAAAGCTTTTTAGGTCGGTGA
>JBILAW010000089.1:0-7072 GCA_044354025.1 Sediminibacterium sp. | reverse complement strand
AATCAAAATTACAGATGAATGTATTAATTGTGGCGCATGTGAGCCAGAATGTCCAAATAACGCAATCTATGAAGGTGGAGTAGAATGGGCGATGGCCGATGGTACTTCATTAAAAGGTGCTTACACTTTAATGGATGGTACAGCTGTGGATGCTGGTGCAAGAATCACCCCAGTGGCAATGGATACCTACTACATCACACATAATAAATGTACAGAATGTCAAGGTTTTCATGAGGAACCACAGTGTGCGGCTGTTTGCCCGGTTGATTGTTGTGTTCCTGATGAGTTGTACAAAGAAACAGTGGATGAATTATTAGCTAAGAAAGAAAAATTACATTTATAATTGAATGGTTTAAAAAGGGAATCATTTCCCTTTTTTTATTGTCAAAATTGTTGGTGCAGCATTGAACCAATACAAAGTGGATCCTATGAAAACAAAAGTGGCATTGGTGACAGGAGGATATAGCTCTGAAGCCGAGATAAGTTATAAAAGTGCAAAGACGGTGTTCAATGCCTTGGATAAATCTAAATTTGAAGTCTATCAAATTGACATTCATCCTACAGGTTGGTGGTATGAAAATACAGTAGGGGAAGAAGTGGCTGTTGACAAAGCGGATTTTAGTATTGTAGAAGGTACAGAAAATATAAAATTCGATGTGGCTTTAATGTGCATTCATGGCACACCAGGTGAAGATGGAAAATTACAAGGCTATTTTGATATGATCGGCTTGCCTTATACTAGTTGCGATACCGCTACCTCTGCCTTGACTTTCAATAAAAGATATACTGTTGCAGTGGCTGGATTTGGTGGAATAGGCGTTGCAAAATCTCTGCATTTATTTAAGGAGCAAGCTTTAAGCCCAGAACAAATATTATCCAATCTTACATTGCCTGTTTTTGTGAAGCCAAATAATGGCGGAAGTAGTTTTGGTATAAGTAAAGTGAATCAAGCTAATGAGTTACCTATAGCATTAGAAAAAGCATTTAAAGAGGATACACAAATTTTAGTAGAAGAATTTATAAGTGGAAGAGAGTTCACCATTGGCGTCTTTAAATCCAAAGGCAAGATTACGGTTTTGCCCATTACAGAAATCAAGACAGAGAATGAGTTTTTTGATTATGAGGCAAAGTACCAAGGCAAGAGTCAAGAAATTACTCCTGCAGATATCACTGCAACAATGTTTGACAGTCTAACGGCCGCCGCACAAAAAGTATATGCTATTTTAAATTGCAGAGGCGTGGTTAGAATCGATTTCATTTATGATGAAGCTGCAGAAAAAGCCTACATGCTAGAAGTCAATACCGTGCCTGGACAAAGTGAAGCAAGTGTAATTCCTCAGCAAGTCAAAGCAATGGGCTGGGACTTAACAGATTTTTATGGTTGGATCATTGAAGATAGTTTAGAAAAAAAATAAAATCAAGCAATTTGAAATTCATTGACGACATATTAAAAAAGCCACTGTGGATGAACATGCTCATAGGTTTTGGAGTAGCGATTTGCTTATTGGTTATTTTCTTTTTCTCGTTGGGATGGATTACTGGGAATGGTGAAACGGGAAAAGTGCCAGCAGTGATTGGATTGGATGTGCTTGCTGCAGAGAAAAATTTAATTGCAGCAGGTTTTGATGTGGAGTTGCAAGACTCCATATATGTGGACACCCTTGCTAGAAATGCGGTGTTAAGACAAACTCCAGAAGCAGATGAAGTTGTGAAAAAAGGCAGGACAGTCTATCTAACAATTAATCGTGTGGTTGCGCCTCAAGTTGATATGCCAAATCTTGTTGGATTTTCTATCAAAAGTGCAGAAACTTATTTAAAAGTATTGGGATTAAGATTAGGTTCAATACAAATGGTCCCAGATCAAAATAAAAATGTGGTGATTGACCAGTTAGTCAATGGTCAACCCATTGCACCTGGCTCAAAAATTCCTTCTGGTACTTTAATCCATTTTTTTGTGGGTGATGGTGGCGCCTCTTCAGGTATGACGATGCCCGATTTAGTAGGACTCACTTATGAACAAGCCAAGGCTCAGTTAATGAGTTTAGGATTAATTCTTGGTGTGGTGTCTGTGAATGGTTCCATTGGAGATAGCGCAGCTGCATTTGTATTTGACCAAAGTCCAAGTGTTTATGGAAGTCAATTAGATTCATTAGGGATGCCCATTCCAAATACGACTTCAAAAGGGTCAACCATTAATTTAGTATTAGATAAAGTAGCACCAGTAAAAGCAATTAGAGATTCCATCCAGTAATTTATAATTACGTCATTCACATTATTATACATTTAAAAAATCAATTATGAATACCATTACAGTCGAGGCATTAAAAGCAAAAATAGACGCGGGTGAAAAACTTAATTTATTAGATGTTCGTGAGCCGCATGAGCATGCTGCATTCAATATTGGCGGACAATTATTACCACTAGGATTGGTGCAAGCTTTAATGTTAGACGAAGTAGAACACTTAAAAGAGGAGACCGTGTATGTGTATTGCAGAAGTGGTAATAGAAGCGGACAGGCTTGTATGATGATGGAGCCTTATGGATTTAAAAATGTAATCAATGTAGTAGGTGGTATGTTGGCATGGCAAGAAAAATTCCCAGGATAATCTAAAATTAGCATATGAAAAAAATCATTCAATGGCTTGCTTGTTGCTTTGTGATCACCTTAGCAGCATGTAACAATGGGTCAACAGTTTCAAGCTCAAATTACCATGACACAACAGGCAGAACAGATATCTTGTCTGGTGGGGTTAAGCGTATTCCAATTCATACAGAAAAAGGGGACTTTACAGTATGGACAAAGCGTGTTGGAAATAATCCAACCAAAAAAGTATTGTTATTGCATGGAGGTCCAGGGGCAACGCATGAATACTTTGAATGCTTTGATTCATTTCTTCCACAAGAAGGGATAGAATATTATTACTATGATCAATTAGGATCGGCGTATTCAGACAATCCAAATGATAGCAGCTTATGGTCTATTGATCGTTATGTAGAGGAAGTAGAAACTGTAAGAGTGGCACTTGGTTTAGATGCCAATAATTTTTATTTATTAGGGCATTCTTGGGGTGGGATCTTAGCAATGGAATATGCTTTAAAATACCAGCAGCATTTAAAGGGATTAATCATCTCCAATATGATGGCATCCATTCCTGAGTATGTGAAGTATGCCAATGAGGTATTGGGCCCTCAATTACCTAAGGAAGTGTTGGCTCAAATTAGAGTCTTTGAAGCAAAGGGCGACTATACGAATCCAGCCTATTTAAAAATTATCACAGACTATTATTACCCAGAACACGTTTTAAGAATGCCTCCTGCTACTTGGCCTGATCCAGTGGTGCGTGCTTTTGCTAAAATGAATTATCCATTGTATTTAAAAATGCAAGGACCTTCTGAATTTGGTGTGGTAGGAGATGCAGTATTAAAAAATTGGGATAGATCAGCGGATCTTGCAAAAATAAAAGTGCCTACTTTAAGTATTGGTGGCGCATTTGATACGATGGATCCTAAGGCAATGGAGATGATTGCAAACAAAGTACAGAATGGCACATTCTTACTTTGTCCAAAAGGGTCACATATGTCGATGTACGATGACCAAACAACTTACTTTACAGGGTTGATTGATTTTATTAATAAGGTAGATAAAGCAAAGAAGTAAGTACGATTAAATATTAAAAAAGTAAAGGTCCTGAAAATTCAGGACCTTTTTTGGTTTAACCTAGGGGGGTTGCTTTATGAGGGGTATTTTTTATTTCAAGTCAATTTTTAAACTTAACCAATAATTTCTGCCTGCCATAGGGTAGTAATTATTGGATGTGGTTACACTGCGATCAGAGATATAACTATAGGTATAGCCATTTGGGGCATATTGTACATCCAATAGATTGTTGGCATAGAACTGTAATAACATGGTGAATTTTGCTTTATTTAGGATGGTCCAATGTGCATTGATATCATTGATAAAATAAGCATCTAAAATTCTATCCTTGTTCTGTGTGTTGTCAAGGAATTGTTTTGAAGTGTATTTGGTTGTCCAGAAAAAATTCAGCTTATCATTTGGTTTCCAATTAAAAGTGCGTGTAGATGTTAAACTAGGGGATAAGGCAATATTCGTATTTTTATGCTGGATAGCTACTTGCGTGAATTGATCGTAATCATCTACATACTCAGTAAATGCCTCAATCTTATTTTGACTAAATGTGATACTATAAGTAGAACTATATTTTTTATTCGTTGCGTATTTCACTTGTAACTCTATTCCTGCTCTATAGCTTTTTGGAACATTGGTTCTAGTATAGGCGCCTACATCATTTATTTTTCCTGTCAATACCAATTGATCTTTATAATTCATGTAGTAGACATTTGCATTGATAGCATATGTAGGTCTTTTAAATTCAAATCCTGTCTCCCAATCTATTAATTGTTCTTTTCTTGGTTGTTCCTTAGCGCTTGCTTCAAAGTCATCTCTATTGGGTTCTTTATTGGCAACGGCAAGACTTGTGTAATAAAAAATATTTTTTGCTTGATAGGTCAAACCCATTTTAGGGTTAAAGAAATTAAATTTTCTTTCAGTTGATAAGTCAGTATTTTTTGTAAATCCATTCATTTGATGATTCACAAATCTGTACTGTAAGTCTATAAAACTTTTAAATTGTTTTGTCAATTTCCTTTCCCATTTCACATAGGTATTCATTTCTTTTTTAAGTGCATCATTATCATAGTACTTAAAATTTGACGGAGCAAAAGTATTTGACAAATAGGGTAGTGTGCCAAAATGCAATCCATTGTATACACTCCAGCCGCCACCTATGGTAAAATCATCTAAGCTATCCACGTATGAGAGCGCTGCAATCTGTCCATAAAAATTATTATCCAACCACCTTCTTCTAACTAAATCAGCTGGCACATTGATCTTACCTGTTATATCGATATTGTAATCCAAAAAATCAACCCCTGCTTTATACTCTTCGTAATATCCTTTTCCAGTGGTTAAATAGATTGCAGTATTCCATTTCCAATAACCGTTGATATTCTTATTGTAAAACAATTGATAATGCGTTTGCCTATAATTATCTGTTTGATTCTCATAAGGCGCGTCCTTTTTTTCTGTTCCTGCTGGATTGAAAGTTCTGTTCGTACTTATTAATTCCTGAGGCACGCCATACCATGCTTGGTAAGTCTTTTCTTTCCCACTAAATATATTTAACCTCAAAGAAGATTGATCACCCCAATAAGTACTACTAATATAAAAGCTTTTTAAATTGCTACTGGCTCTGTCAATAAATCCATCACTTGTAATGGAACTAATTCTTCCATCAATAGTGAAATGATTATTAAGTAATCCGGATCCAAACACAAGATTATTTTTAAAGCTATTAAATGTGCCAACAGTATTTTGTAAGGATAGATAAGCGCTTGGATTGTATTCATTGGTCATTAAATTCACACTAGCCCCAAATGCACCAGCCCCATTGGTAGAAGTACCTACACCTCTTTGTATTTGTATACTATTCACGCTAGATCCAAAGTCTGGAATATTCACAAAAAATGTTCCCATACTTTCTGGGTCGTTGTAAGGAATACCATTTAGTGTAAAGTTAATTCTTGTGGCATCTGTACCTCTGATTCGAATGCCTGTGTAGCCAACACCAATGCCTGCATCTGCATGCACCACAACCGAAGGGGTATTCTCCAATAAAAAGGGAAGGTCTTGACCAACATTATTTAAAGCAATTTGTGCTTTGCTGATATTTGTTTTTGCAAAAGGCGCTTGTTCACTCACGCGTATGGATCTAATCTCCAATGGTGGCAAACTTCTAATACTGTCGGTATATTTATTAGTACTATCCTTTTTAATAAGCATCTGTGGAGGCACTTGCGCTATCAAAGGGGCAACAAATATAAAAGAGAGCAAGGTGCTCAATATCTTGGTCATAGCTAATTCTTAGTTTAATAATAACAGGAACAGTAAATAGCTATGAGAAGAGGCGCAGAAATTGCGATGACCTTCCCTTCGCAGGCATTATCCTGTTCAGGTTCAACGGGTTTTATCTCAGCTTTTTACAGCACCCCGAGGACAGAACAAAAATAGGGAGCTTTTTTTATATGAACAACTGTAACTTTAGTCTAAGCCTTTCGTTATACGATATAAATAACCCTTCTTATGAAAAAAATAATCTTACTAGCCTGCCTTTTTATGGTTTTTGTTGCACAAGCTCAAACTAAAATGGGCGTAATTTATGATGAAAATGTACAGGTAAGAAAACTGTCCAATTTCACATCTATTCGTGTATCCAATGCAATTGAATTATATATTAGTCAGTCAGATAAGACAGAAGTTGCAGTGAGTGCAAAATCAGAGGAGTACAGAAATAGAATCATCACAGAAGTAAACGGGGGCACCTTAATTATTAGAATGGCAGATAATAGGTGGTGGAAATGGGGCAATGAAGATTATAGAGTCAAAGCCTATGTGAGTGTAAAAGATTTGTATGCCATCACTGCTTCAGGGGCTACCAATATTAAAATAGTGAATGGTGTAAGTTCTGAAAAATTAAAGATCAATCTTGAGGGAGCGAGTGATTTAAGGGGGGATATCAAAGCAGGCACTTTAATAGCAGATTTGTCAGGCGCTTCAAGTTTCAAGGGAACAGTGCAAGCCAATGCATTTTCGATGAAAGGTACAGGTGCATGTGCTTTTGAAGTATCCGGTTCAGGGGATGATTTGATTTTAGATGTATCAGGTGCTTCTAGCGTAAAAATGTATGATTATTTAGTTAAAGGTGCATCTGTGGATGCTTCTGGTGCGAGTAGTGTAAAAATTAATGTATCAGGTATACTTAAATTGCATGCGACTGGCGCAAGTAGTATAGATTATAAAGGCGCGGCCGCTATCAAAGACATGCAAAGCTCTGGAGCTTCGAGTGTGAGGCATAGGGACTAAAGCATAGGTTTTATCCTTATCTCATATTCTTCCCAATAAACTTTGGTGAGGATGCAATAAACGCCTATCTTTGCCGTCCAAACATCGCGAGGTAGAGCAGCGGTAGCTCGTCGGGCTCATAACCCGAAG